>JAHIZR010000292.1 GCA_018814465.1 bacterium
AGAAGCACGGTTAAAATACGGACAACCATTGTATCGGGGTTGACATGCAGAGATTGACAAGCGGTCTTTTAGTTTTTATCATCATACTGTTCGCGGGCGGCTGTGACACGGACGATGGCTGCAACTGCGGGAGCGATCTGTTTCCCGATCCCCTGCTGGAGTTGCTGGTTCGCGAGCAGGTGGGAAATGATTTTTCGCCGGAAGCGCTGGCAACAATCACTGAAATCGAATTAAACAGCTACTATAACCAGTACTCGATTCGCGATTTGACCGGGATCGGAAACCTGCCGAATCTCACCGCGCTTTCGATTCCCTATGGAGAGGTCGAAGACATCTCGCCTCTGGCGGATTGTCCCGAGTTGACAAGCCTTTCTCTGCACAGCAATCAGGTGCGGGATCTGTCGGCAATCAGAATGCTGTTCCGTTTGAAGACGCTCAGCATTTCTTACAATCAGATTACCGACCTGAATCCGTTGCTTGGCCATACGACTCTGGAACGGCTCTATGTTTACGGGAATCCGCTGCCATCGCTCGCAGGGATCTCAGCAATGCCCTCGCTGGAGCGGCTGGTCATCGGAGGCGGCTCTTATACCGACCTGTCGGGGCTGCATGATTTGCCGTCGCTAAAGGAGCTTAGTTTCAGAGACATCGATTCGTTGGAGTCCACAGCCGGGATTGAAAACTTGACGAGCCTGCAGAGCATCGATTTTGATGAGTACGATGGGGTGCCGCTGGATGGCTTGTCCGAGCTTCCTCAATTGACCACACTGCGGTTCTACGATTATGCGTTGGTTGACATGAGTGCCATCCCCGACCTGCCGCAACTCACAACGCTCGAGATCTCCGGGGGATCCCTTAGAAGCTTCAACGGCATGGGTTCCTATTCGAATCTGAACGAACTGGACTGTGCGAACAACCAGATCGTGTCGCTTCAGGGAATGTCAAGCATGGGCAGCCTGACAGAGCTTGATCTCGGTGATAATGCTTTGGAAACACTGGCGGGTTTGCCGGAGCTTCCGCAATTAACCGATCTTGATTTGTACGGAAATGAATTAGTCTCGATTTCCGAAGTGTCGGGACTTTCATCGCTGGTGTATTTACAAGTCAGCGATAACAATCTGATAAGCCTGCAGGGATTATCGAATCTTGCGTATTTGAACACCATCGATGCGGACAACAACAGAATCACCAGCCTTGCAGGTCTTAGAAACCTGCCTGATATATCCACTCTCAGTTTGGGGGCCAATCCCATCAGCGATCTTGGCGGCTGGGAGAGTATCAATGTCGATTTGATTTATTTATCCGGAATTACGCTGCCCGGTTTAGGCGGACTCTCGGGAATGAATCTGCGGCAACTGAGTATCGGAGACTCGCGGATTGACACTTTAGGCGGCTTCACCGAGATGCCGCTGCTCGAAGAGATCCGTCTTTACTATGTGGATATCGATGTCCTGGGGGGCGGAGGAAGTCTGCCGGCGCTGACGGAGCTTAATTTTTATAATTGTTTTATCAACGAGATGACGTCGATCCCCTGCTTACCGAGCCTGCGAGAGATCGATTTTGTGTCCTGCTGGATTCGCGAGTTCAGTATTGACGGAACAGACTTTCCGCTGCTGTCGTCGCTTGATCTAAGTGATAACGGACTCGAAACGGTGGAAATAACAGATTTCGATTCTCTTGTCACCGTTGATTTGTCTAACAATTGCCTGACCTCACTGACAGGAATCCACGATCTGCCGAGCCTGATCTCTCTGTATGTCAGCGAGAACGAGCTTACCGGACTTGACGGATTGACTGATCTGCCCCGCTTGACGCACCTTGAGGCGGACAACAATCTTATCAATACGCTTGAGACTATGCCCGCGCTGCCGATGCTGACATATCTAAGCCTGAACGGCAATGCGCTGACGAGTCTTTCCGGGGTGGAACAATGCCCGAAAATAACATCACTCGGAGCATATGATAACCGACTTGCGAGTCTCGCCGGAATCGAGGCGCTGGATTCGCTGTTCAGCATCGGTGTGGGCGGCAATGAAATCGTTGACCTCTCGGCGGTTGCCGATTTGCCCAATTTCCATTCCCTGTATGCTAACGACAATAAAATCGTCTCGCTGGAGCCGCTGGCCGAGATGCCGGAATTGCTGCTGCTGCTGCTGGAAAACAACCAGATTCAGGACCTAAGTCCGATCGTGAGCAACAGCTCATTTGGCGAGTTTAGTGAACTTAGAATCCGCTATAATCCCCTTAGTCAGCAATCCATCAATGAATATATTCCCGCACTCGTCGAACGCGGAGTGTACGTTTCCTACTAAGAACCGAGAACGATGAGTTGCCGGCATGTTTTGACAATTTTAGCGGTTAAGGAACTGCCGAGGGCTGTTAAGTTTTATGCCCAAGCCTTCGGATGGCGGCAGACAGTGGACACGCTTGTTTATGCCGAGTTCGAACTGCCGGACGGGATGCGGCTGGGACTCTATGAACGGGAATCGTTTGGAATGAATACGGGACAGGTTCCGTTCGCAATCCCGAAAGGCGCGCTGAGCGG
>JAHIZR010000027.1 GCA_018814465.1 bacterium
CATGGTTCGTCCGGAAGACGCACCGCATGGCGGTCATATCCTGTACGCAATCGATACGGACAACGATATGCTTCCCAACTACAAGCTTGACTTTGGAGCGCCGGACTATGAACCGGAAAGCGGCGCGGTCCGTCCGCTCGATGGAGAGGAGATTACCATTGTCGGCGGTTTGATTGACTGCCCGAATTCGGTTCTGGACTATGTGATTGTATATGAAATCAACGGTCTGTTCTGGAGAGTGCCGGGCGACACGGTTGGTTTGGGAGCGATTACGACGACCGCCTCCAGTGAGACTCCATCCGCGCTGGCACAGACCTATCTCACAGCGAGGAACTATCCGAATCCGTTCAACCCAGTGACGACGATAGAGTTTTCGATTCCGTCAGCGGGACAGGTGGGATTGGCGGTCTATGATATTACCGGACGAGAAGTTGCATCGCTTGTTAACGGCAATTTGAGTGCGGGAATTCATGCTGTGGACTGGAACGGCGTCTCGGCTCCGACGGGAATCTATTTCTATCGGTTGTCCTACGGAACACAACAAATCACACAGCGGATGCTGTTAGTCAAATAATTACTGCCTCCCTCGTTCAAAACGAGCAGGCCGGCGTGATGTGCGCCGGCCTGTTTGTTTTTGTGAAACGGGTTTGAAATTCGCCTCCCGGCAGGTGCGAACAAAAAGACTCACTTTTTGGAATTCGCTTGCGCGGCGAGAGGTTTAATTCAAAAAAAAAGGAAGTTGCAGCTTCTTATCGGAAACGGAATTATTTAAAGTTTTTAACAAGCAAGGCTTGACAATTCGATAAATGGAGTTAGATTTAACTAACAGAAGCCCAGACACTCCGGCCGGGGAAATGGGATTGATTAGTCCGAAGTGCAACAACGTTAACAAAGGAGAAATCTATGAATGGTCTTCATGGATCCAAAATGAGGCGGCGATTGTTGGGATTTGTAATGCTCTCTTTGGTCGCATGTGTCGTAACGGCATACGCAGTGGATATTTGCCATAAGCATACCGGCAACGGCACAAAGTCTGATCTTTTCGAGCTTGGTGATAATGAGGATGTCTATCTTAAGGCAAAAGCCCCCGCGTCGGGCGATCTTTACACCTACATTCAGCGCGGCGGGATGATTATGGTTGTTGAAATCTACGTTTCTGACGGCGCAACCGAAGCCAGAAAGATCTCACGCTGGGATATGGATCAAGGCAATGAGTTCGGTTCGCAGGTTAATAACTACATTTCTGGAACCGGATATGCGCATTTGTCAACTATAGGCGGAACCACGTCGCCTTGTATTCCTTCGGGCGGCGGAAGCTAACACAAAACACCCCCCTGAGCCGAAAGGCTCAGGGGGAACTATCTATTATGAGATATTTCATTTTACTCATCATATTTATTGCGGGAACAACTGCTTCCGCTGAGATTCACTATGTGTCCCCCGGCGAGTCGATTCAATCAGCCGTTTTGCTCGCGCTGGACCTTGATACTGTTCTCGTTGAGGACGGCGTCTATGAAGAATCGGTTGTGCTTTACGGAAGAACGATTACTCTCGCAAGCAGATTCTTGCTTGACGGCGATACAACGCATATTACCAATACGATCATTCGCCCTTGGAATCCAGATGCTGACACTGCCTCCTGCCTGATCTATGGTTCGAATGAGGCGATCGAAGGAAAAGTGGTCGGGTTGACACTTGCAGACGGCAGAGGCACGACTTCATTCTACAGGCCCGAATTTCGTGTCGGCGGCTGTATTCATATTAGGAATTCGGTTGCAACAATTGAAGACTGTCGTATAACTGACGGTCGCGCCTTTGTCGGCGGCGGAATCACCGTAGAAGGAGAGCAAGATACTTGTTTTACCGTATCAGCCATCTTGAACAATGTGGTCATCAAAGCCTGCCATGCTGAGGATTCGGGAGGAGGCGTGTTTGTTTGGCGGGCGTCGGCGATCATCTCAAATTGCACTTTCGAAAACGACTCATGTTCCAACCTCCACGGCGGACTCCAATGCTTAAGGTCACACACCGAGATCGACGAATGCGAGTTCAGGCATTGCTACGGCTGGAAGGGCGGGATGGAAATGCAACAATGCACCGGGCATGTGCGGTATTGCCTGTTCGAACAAAACGGGGCGAGACCTATCAATTTCGGGTATTGTCATTTTTCCAGTATTAATTCACCCATTGAATTTTCAGGCAACATTCTTCGCGACGGTGCAACGAATCATTTCGCCGCAGGGTGGTCAGGGTCTCCCGCTCCCAGCGTCTTCGGGAACGTGATCGAAAACAATGTTTCCACCTATCTTACGGCAACTGTTCTAATCGGCTGGTATGGAGAAACTGATTTTGCCTACAATATCATCAGAAATAACCTGAATAATCATGGCGGTGCGGTTCAAGCCTTCCAAGAAACCGATGCCCGTATTCACCACAATGTTATCAAAAACAACCGTGATCTGATAGACAATTTCGGTTCAGGATTTATGTGCGTTTCCGGATGCCGCCCGACTTTGGATTCCAATCTGTTTATCGAGAACCAAGGTGTAGCTGCCGGCTGGGGCTTTAATGAAGAAACGCATATGCTCGACATGCGCAACAACTGGTGGGGAGATGCATCGGGTCCCTACCATCCTACGTATAATCCACACGGCCTCGGTGATACACTGCTTTCGGATTCAATCTTATTTATCCCATGGCTGACGGCG
>JAHIZR010000293.1 GCA_018814465.1 bacterium
GTTTAAGGGCGATGCCACGCCCGATACCGCGCGAGCCACCGGTGATGAGCGCAACTTTGCCGGACAGCTCTCCGGTTGAGGAATTGTTCATGTTCTTTCTGATTTACGGATTTGACTTATTTATTCATCAATCAAACATTCAATTACCATAACAGTGTTCGATCGAATGCAACTCATTACAGTGATCATAACATCAAGCCTGCTTTTTAGTTCAACTGCCGGAGCTGTGGAATTCGTGAATGAATCGCTTGAGGTTGGCGGTGATACGGTGATCTTCGTGGCACAAATTCCCGACGGATATAATCCCGAGTCTTCCTCCGCGATTGTTGTCGCGTGGCATTCATGGGGCAATAATCAGTATGAGATATTCGATAATACCGAATTCGATGATGAGGCGAATCGCCGGGGCTGGATACTGACCAGTCATTACGGCCCAGGCAGTATTCATTGGAACAATCACGATGCGCAGCGGCATTGCGACATTATGCTCGACTGGCTTTTTGAAAACTATCCATATGACCCGGACTCCATCTACATGATCGGCGGATCGATGGGGGGAGCGGCGGGGCAAGTCTGGCACGTGAACAATTGCGGTTCCAATGATCACCTGATTGCCGCGACCGCCGGGGGATCACAAATCCTTGATACACAGCTTCGCGCGATTCAATATCTTGCCGAAGGCGACACCAATCGTTCGATGCGAGATTTATTCGGAGGACTGCCGGGATTCAGCGATTCAGTCGATTATGAGTATCATCGTGCCAGCGCTGTTTATCTTGCCGACACGACTGAATCGCTCCATTTCAATAGTTTGACATTGCCGGTTTGGAATAGATGGGGGTCAAGCGATCTCGAGGTATATGCCTACGGATATCCTGCACGAGTATACGAGCGGCTAAGAACCGGCGCTACTGAGCTGACCGCATTTGCGCCCAGCGATATCGCGAATCATGGACTGCTCATCATGTGGCCGGAAGGAGTTTGTAATTGGTTATCCCGGTTTTCAGTGAACCGTTACCCCGATACCATCTCGATTGCCGCAGATGAGGCTGATGATTATTACTACAGCTATGTTGAGTTAGGATCAAGACCTTTTACATTCGGCCGTTACGGTGTCTGGAAGAGCGAAGCAGACCGAAGACTCGATATCAGTCTGATTCGGAATATTCAGGAAATTACCGTTCGTTTCGAGTTTCCTTGGTCGCGCTATGACACTCTATGGGGAGAGTGGAGCAATGAGGATGGGACCATCACTAATCCCGTCGTGCATTTGCAGGATATCCCGCGAGTATTGGAAGCTTACCGCAGCGACGGCAGTCCGTTTCAGTATGTCATGCAAGAAGATGAACTCGTGATCACGCTTGCAGAAAACGGCGAGTATGTAATCGTTTTCGAACCGACATTCGCCAGAGAACCACCAAGATCGATTGCCGTGCAGTATCGCCTGCTGAATTCCTATCCCAATCCGTTCAATGCCTCCACTACACTGCAAATCGAAAGCCCGAGATCCGCATCGAAACAGATTCTATTCTATGATATTCAGGGAAGAATCGTGAAAAAGCTGAATGTGCAGCTATCGCCCGGAGTCAATCAACTGCCTTTCGAAGGCGAGGGATTGAGCACCGGTATCTATTTCGCCGTTATGGAGGGCGAAACCTTGACTCCGTTGAAGCTTATGCTTCTGAAGTAGGTTCAGCGTCCTTAGAGTCGGTGTCCGACTTCCTGGCAGCTTTGGACTTCTCACGGAATTTCGAGAACTTTTCCCATAGTTCTGGGACGCTTTCCGCGATCCAATCCCACTTCGAATGACCGGGTGTGATCATCATGGTCTTGCCGTCTTCAACGACTAAGAATCCCACCGGAGTAATGGAAACTCCGCCCCCGCCTCCGCCACCTTGAGTAGCGACTTTATCCGAAGCCGTTCCCCCACCCGCACCGAATCCCAAAGTCACTTTCATGATCGGTAAGATTGTTGCCTTGCCGGCTTGAATCGGTTCGCCGACAATCGATTTTGTTGAAACCAATTCCTGCAGGTTTTTCATCAGGGTTTCGAGTATTTGACTTGCAGTAGAATCAGACATGCTGCCTCCTTGCTTGTAACGGTGACCAACTCTCGCGCACGATGCGCCAGACTGCCCACAGACGCAAATTTATTGTTGTACGAATCAGTTCAAAGAGGATTCTTATCGGAAGCAATGTCAGCGAAATCCTGTAATTTAAGACTGATTCGTTCTTTACGAAATCCGAAATCAGGATTATCGGAATACTCTTTGGCAGAGCCGCCGCCGCTGAACACGCGGCACCGTAAAGCATTCCCGTCATCGCCGGATCAGGTGTTCCGATGATTATTTCGAGTTGGTGAACCCGGACATGAAGCGTGCGGCGAAACCGCTGGAAAGTCCGAAAGAGCTTGCTGAACAGCTTCCCATCGTAATACTCCCACAGCCTGAAGAATGTTTCACGTGACGCATGGAATTGCTCAATTGTTTCAGGAATGCTGCGGGATTTCCGGATTTTTTGTTTCCGTTCCGCGGTTTTTCGCGTTGATGTGGGAACCGGGAAACGGATTCCGCCGATGATAATCCGAAAGCGATGCTTGTTATGTTCACAGATCACCTCGCCACCTACCGGAAGAAACAGCGGCAGGATGAGCAACGATACGATGATCAGGAGTACAAGCAGCATCAGCCCGCAATGGTATGGATGTTTTCCACGGCTCGCTTCAACAGCTTCACGGTGTTCTCAACATCCGGCCAGTAGATCGTGGAATTCGAGGAGTGAATATAGCGGCAAGGAATGGCGACCGAACCGCACAACACTCCAGCGCGCGCCTGATGAATCGCTCCAGCGTTCGTTCCGCCATAGATGGGCATCTTGACTTGATAAGGAACGTTTGTTTCTTTGGCGCATTTCATCAGGAAGTCCGTCATCTTTTTGGGAACCGCAACCGATTTGTCGATCATGGTGATGACCGGACCTTTTCTCTGAGCACAGGGCTGCTTGTCTTCGGGAACTCCGGGCATGTCCGCACCGATGGTGCCCTCGAGCGCAAGTGCGACGTCAGGGGCGATACCGAATGCCGCAGGTCCCGCGCCGCGCAGGCCGAGTTCCTCGGAAGTGGCAAAATTCGCATAGACGTCCATGTCTGTCTTGATCTCGCCATCTTTCATAGCCTTCAGCAGCAGAATAAGCATCAAGCAACCCGCACGATCATCGAAAGCTTTTCCTAAGTAAACGTTTTTGGCAAGCTCAGTGAAACTGCTTTCCAGCACGCCGGGATCGCCGATATTCACTCCGCGTTCGGCGACTTCGTTTGCGGACTCGGCTCCGATATCAATGAAATAGTCTTCGGTTTTGATCGTCTTATCGGCCTGATCCGGGCTGAGAACATGCGGCGGAGCCATCCCGATGACACCGTGGTACTCTTGTCCTTCACGAGTGCGAAGCTGCACGCGCTGCCCGGCGAACAGACGGCTGTCCCACCCTCCCAAAGGCGCGAATTTCAGATAGCCTTCCTTGGATATGTAGCGAACAATCAGACCGACTTCATCGGTGTGGGCGTCGAGCATCAAGCGTTTTCCCGCGCCTTTGCGATGCGCGATCAGATTACCCAAAACATCGACGTGAATTTCGTCCACGAGAGGAGTAATGAGTTCTTTGACATAGGCGCGGACATCATCTTCGTGACCGGACGGTCCGAAAGCATTACTTAGGTTCTTCAGGATTTCTTTGGGAGCAGGGAATTTTGAGGTAGTCATGATGGTTATTCTATTGGTATTTCATGTTTGCCTGACTAAGCCGGGCGCGGATTACTAAATTTTCAGACTGCGCGAAACGTTTCGCAATCTTGTTGTAGTTTTTTTCGGACAACACTGAGGATGCCGCAACGATGGCGGCGCCCTTGACTCTTGGATCAGGGTGTTCAAGAAAAAGCCTCACAAGCGGTTCAAGGCTTTTCACATCCTTCTTTGTTTTGTCGTCGCTGCTCCATGAATCGGCGAGCATCGCAACTGCCAGCATGAGTCCCTCCAGCTCATCGATATCCCGTGAAAGGAAGCGAGTTTCGATCTCCGGCATGATGTCTTTGCGCTGCTTTGCAATAGCATAGATCGCCGCACTGCGGACGGTGAATAGTTTGTCCTTCAAGCCATCCAGTATCGCCGGATAAGCCGGGCTGTAATGCAGATCACCGAGCGCATTCACGGCGGCGAGGCGTTCGCGCTCAATATCGCTGGTTGTATAATGCACGATCATGGGAGCGGCAAGCGTGTCGCCGATGTCGCCTAAGGCGCTGAGGATCGCAGGGCGCAGCCGTTCAAAGCCTCTTTTATGCAGTTTATCCTGAAGCAGGTCGGTAACGCCTGATGATTTCAACTCGCCGAATAACGCAAGGACGTTGCGGCGGGTGTCGTAATTCCCCTGTTCAAGCGCATCAATCAGAAACGGCTTGGCGGAATCGGGGTATTCCTTATACAATTCGATTATGGCGCGCCGTTCGAGACCGCTGGTCGTATTGAGTTTGTTCTCCGCAACCCAACGCACCGCATCCATGCCTTTCGCAATTAACGCTAATCTTCCTCGACGGACTTTCTCACGGTTGTCCGTCACCTCCCAGAGCGCGGCATCGTTGAAGATTTCTTCAACTGTTCTTTGTGTGTCTTCAGGGGCTAATGTGACCTCGACAGGCGCTTCGCGTTCCGTGACAATGTCGAGGGGAACATCAACCGCGATACCGTAGGCGGAACGGCTCCAAACCGAAGAGTCCGCTCCGAGCGGTCCGTTATAGCTATCCTTGCCCTCTCCGTCCACGAAGAGGGCGAGGTTTCCGAAACCGCGCGCTCCACGCACTCCTCCCTGCCCTAAGGGTTCCGTTGTCGTGTAGGTGTCATTACCGCGCGCATCGAGGAAAACAGCAGCGCTGTTTGTGATCGCTACTCCTTGCCCGCCGGAAATCGTATACTGGTCATCACCGCTGTGTTCATAGAGCACACCGACACTCAGGTCGTGCGCCGAGCCCTGACCGGGACCGAAACGGGAACCGTAGCGATCATCACCGGAGCGGTCTTCGAGCACACCGACCGCAAGATGAATCCCGGCGCCCTGTGAATACTGCGTGGCATTGTAGGTGTCGTTGCCGGATTCATCGAGCAGATAACCCAGACTGTACCAGTAACCAACGCCTTGCGCATAGATCTCAGCATCGTAAAAATCGTTGCCGCTGATGTCGCGCAGCATGGCCAAGCCGCCGCCGCCGCGCGGACGCGCGCCGATAGAAAAGCCCTGTGACAAAGAGCGATAGTCTTCAGGGCGCAGGGGTTCGTGCTTCAGCAAGCCGCCGGCGCGATAGGTGTCGTTGCCGGCGCCGTCACAGAGTGCGGCGATGCCGAACGTGGAAGAAAAAGCCTGCCCGTAACCGTTGGTATTGTAGATGTCTTGTCCGTCACCATCACAGAGCAGCGCCAAGCCGCAAATGGCGGCCGCTTGCGAGAAAATACCGCTGCGATAGATATCGTCGCCGCTTTCGTCGAACAACAATCCCGCACCACAGAAAGCCGATGCCTGACTGAACATCCCCGACCGATAGACATCATTGCCGGACCGGTCATAGATGGCGGCTAATCCCATCACACCGCAGGCTTGTCCGGCGATGCCTGTGTTTTCGTAGTGATCGTTGCCGCCCATGTCAATAATCACAGAAATCGAATTGCCAATACCCGCCACCGCGGAAGCGCTATGGCCGCTGTAGTAATCATCACCGCCGAGGTCAAGAATAAAAGCGAAGGAACCGTCGTAGGTATTCGCACCCTCGCCGCCGATGATGAAGATGCCGAAGGGAGTTTCGCGGACGGCCAGAATCTCACCTTGCGCTCCGGGAACGTTAGGCTTCATGGTCGATTGCGGAGGAGATAACGTATCCCAAAGGGAAACCGCTTCCTCAAGGCCGCGCGCAAAGGCATAGATAGAAGCTGCCAGAGCATTGCGATTGATGAGCGCCAGCAAAGTCAAGACACTGTCCGAACCGACAGGCTGCGTCGTATCGATATCCACACCGTAAGAACGGAAGATCAAACCTTTGAGCGAATCATCGTCGGGATTATCTTCATCCTCGAACCACAGCGTAGATCCCAACAGCAGAGCCTGCCGCTGATCAGCCGTCAATGAATCGAAGGCTTGCTGCCGATAGCCTTCCGCCAAAGCAAAAGCACTTAACATCGGCTCAAAATGATTCTCGCTGACAGGCGGCGCATAAGCTAATTGAGAATCAATATCCGCGCAAACAAAATCCGGACAAACCGCATCTACCAGCCGCATCATGCCATTCACTTTGCGACTCTCTTTAAGTGAGATCGGAGTGGTATCAGCAA
>JAHIZR010000294.1 GCA_018814465.1 bacterium
ATGAGACGTTAGAAGAAGCGGCGGCTTTGGCGCGCGAGGGCGGGACACCGGCAACACATTTCATAATCGGACTGGCTCCCGACGGCGGGCGGCTCGCGCCGGAAGCGCGCGAAGCGGTCAGACAGGCAATCGAACTGAAGCTGCATGTCGTCTGCGGCCTGCATGACTATCTCACGGAAGATCCCTTAATGGTCGAAATGGCGCAAGCGCACGGCGTGACGCTGACCGATGTCCGCAAGCCGCCGACAGTGGATATGCTCCATTTTTTTGAGGGCAAAATCGAGCAGGTGGACTCGTTCAAGCTTGCCATGCTGGGAACGGATTCGGCGGTCGGCAAGCGCACGACGGCCTGGCGTATCGCGGACGGATTGATGGATCGCGGACGCACTTCGGAGATGATCGGAACCGGCCAGACGTCGTGGCTGCAGGGCGCGCGTTACGGCTGCATCATGGACTCGTTGATCAACGATTTCGTGGCGGGGGAAATCGAACATGCCGTGTGGAGCGCATGGCACGAACAGAAGCCGGAATTCATCGTCATCGAGGGGCAGGGCAGCCTGCTGAATCCCGCTTATCCGGGCGGATATGAGATTATCGCTGCGGGCCGTCCCGACGCCATCATCCTGCAGCATGCGCCGCTGCGCAAGGAATACGACGGCTTCCCCGGCTACAAGCTGCATGATTTGAAGCGGCAGATCGAAGCGGTAGAAGTCATCTCCGAGAAGCCGGTCATCGCGATTACGGTGAACCATGAAGACATGAAGCGCGAAGAGATTCCGAAAATTTGCGCGGAACTTGAAGACAAATACGGACTGCCGACGGCCGATGTGCTGGTGCAGGGCGCGGATAAAATCGTACAGGCGGTGCTGGATGCCGAACAGAAACTGAGGAAGACTAAATGAGTGCGCAGGCAAAGCAGGACGAACTCGCTAAACTGCTGGTGATCGATTCACTTGAAGTCGGTCCGGTGCGGCTGGAGCCGAAACGGGTGATTACCCGCTACACCGTCATCAAAGGAAAAAAGCGCGAGTCGTTCGACTTTATCTACTCCTACGAAGAAGCGGTCTTCGATTCACACGATCCGGGCGCGGTCAATCTCGCGGCGATGATGGGGGCGCAGGTTGCGCTGAATTACGGCTTGTTCTGCAAGGAGATTCGCTTTTTAGATGCGTTCGACAAAACGGATCGCGCTTTCCTACTGGAAGCGGCGGCGAATACCGCGCGCGAGATCTATGTCAAAAAGTTTCTGGAGCCGAATCCGTTTCTGCGCGGCGCGGCGGCGAAGCTGCCGGTCATTAAGAAGCGAAACTATCTGGCTTCCGATCTGACTTTTCCGAACAGCTCAGATCGATTCGAAAACCAACTCCCGGCTTGGGAGACGCACCGCGCGCGGCATGCGATTTCCTCCAGCGGCGGCAAGGACAGTCTGCTGACCTACGGACTGCTGCACGAGATGAACCGTGAAGTGCATCCAATCTATATTAACGAATCAGGACGGCACTGGTTCACGGCGCTGAACGCTTACCGTCATTTCGCGAAGCACGTTCCTCAAACGGCGCGTGTCTGGACGAATTCCGACCGCTTGTTTGCTTGGATGCTGCGGCATTTGCCATTCATCCGGCAGGATTTTTCGGATATACGCTCCGACGACTATCCGATTCGGCTGTGGACGGTGGCGGTTTTTCTGTTCGGAACGCTGCCGCTTTTACGCAAACGCGGCATCGGCAGGCTGCTGGTCGGAGACGAATACGACACCACCGAGCGCCGTAGTTTTCAGGGTATTCCGCATTACGACGGCCTGTTCGATCAGAGCCGCTATTTCGATGAGATGATGACGAGATACTACAACCGCAAAGGCTGGAATATCTCGCAATTCTCAATTTTGCGTCCCTGCTCGGAATTCTCGATTCAGACGATGCTCACCAAGCGCTACCCGGAGCTGTGGAAGCATCAGGTTTCCTGTCATGCGGCGCATAAAAGCGGCGAGCGTGTGCTACCTTGCGGGAAGTGCGAGAAGTGCCGCCGGATTGTCGCGATGCTGACGGCGATCGACGCCGATCCTGCCGTTTGCGGCTATCAGAAAAAGCAGCTTGCGGGCTGTCTGCGGTCATTCGCCGAAAAAGGCATTCATCAGGAGTCGGCAGGCGCGCAGCATATCGCTCACTTACTCGCGGAAGCAGGGAAGATTTCGCTGCAAAGTTCCGCAGTTAAACCGAAAGCACATCCCGAGCTGATCCAATTGCGGTTTGAAAAAGAGCGGTCGCCCCTCGCGGGGATTCCCGGAGATTTGCGCGCGCCGTTATATCGAATTCTGCTGGAACATGCCGATGGAGCCATGCTCAAAAGCGGCCGGCTCTGGATGGAGATTGATCCGCTCACACACGCGGATGCGCTCGCGCCCTATAAATATGAAGCGCCGCGCGGTAAGCGCAGTGATAATGTTTTGTCCTCGAAATTCATCCTCGGAGAATTGACCTGGCAGGAAGCGAAAGAACGATTTCGACAGACGGATATCGCGCTGCTGCCGGTGGGCGCGGTTGAACAGCACGGTCCGCACCTGCCGCTCGACACCGATGCCTATGATGCGGACTATCTGGCGCGCGCGGTGGCGGCGGCGTGTTCGGAGCCGCGGCCGCTGGTGCTGCCGTTGATTCCTTATGGTGTGTCCTATGCGCACGAGGATTTCAGCGGTACGCTGAGTGTCGGACCGGATACACTCTCAAGGATGGTTTATGAAATCGGCATCGGCGCGGCCAAACACGGGATCACAAAACTGCTTATCATCAACGCGCACGGCGGCAACAGTCCGGCGCTGCATTTCGCGGCGCAGTTAATCAACCGCGACGGTCATATCTTCACCTGTGTGGACACCGGCGAGACCAGCGATGCGGATATCGAAGCGATGTCAGGCGTACACAATGACGTGCATGCGGGCGATATCGAAACCTCAACTTCCCTTGCCACCCGGCCGAATCTGGTGAAAATGGATCGTGCGAAAAAGTTTATTCCGAATTTTTCGAGCCAATATCTGAACTTTTCCGAGAAGCGCTCTATCGGTTGGTATGCGCGCACGGAAAAGATCACGCCGTCGGGAGTGTTCGGAGATCCCACAGTCGCCACGCGCGAGAAAGGCGAGAAGATGTGGGAGATCATGATTCAGCGGCTGGTGGAGCTTGTCGAATCGCTGAAAGGCATGACACTGGACGACATTTATACGACGAAGTTATGAAAATCAAACGCATCGAATTTTGGACAGTGAATATGAAACTGTCCGTGCCCTATACCATCGCCTACGAGACCATTGACTCGGCGGCGAATGTCTTTCTGAAGCTGGAAACGGACAGCGGACATATCGGGTATGGCTGCGCGGCACCGGATTTGCCGGTGACGGGCGAAACCGCTGAAACAGTTGAAGCATCACTTCGGAAAGTGGAAGGAATATTGCTCGGCGAAGACGCACTGCGGCGGACGCATCTGCTGGAAGAGGTGCGCAAAGAAATTCCCGCTCAGCCTTCGGCCCGCGCCGCGATTGATATGGCGCTGCACGATCTGTTGGGCAAGTCAGCCGGACAACCCTTGTGGAAACTGCTCGGCGGTTTTCGCGAACGCATTCTGACCAGCCTGACGATTGGGATTCTCGAGACACAGGAAACAGTCGAGCATGCATTGTCCGCCGTGGGAAAAGGATTTCACGCATTAAAGCTGAAGGGCGGCAGTGATTTGGAAAGCGATGTTGAGCGATTGATGAAAGTACGCGAAGCCGTAGGCCATGAAATCGAATTGCGCTTCGACGCCAATCAGGGGTACTCCCTCGCCCAAGCAAAGGAATTTATAGAACGGACACGCGCGGCTAAACTTGAATTGTTAGAGCAGCCGACACCCA
>JAHIZR010000295.1 GCA_018814465.1 bacterium
CACCAGTGCGGTGTTGGCTGCTTGCAGCCGACCCGCACCCTACTACTGAAGGTCTCCGACCGTCGGCACAAACAACAAGCACACCGCGGCTTCATGCCGCTAAGCAATATATCATCATGATAAGCATCCATCCTTCAACTAAGGTCAAGGAGATCCTGCGCGATCCTGTGACCGGGCAGCCTCAACATGAGGCGAGCCTTGACTTAAAAAAAACAATCTTCAAACAGATCCTCGAATACGGTCTTCCTTCGATGACCGGATTCGTCGTGGGCTCTCTGAATGAATTAGTCGATACTTTCTGGCTGGCGAAAATCGGTCCCGAACCGGTTGCCGCCGTCACGATGTTCATGTCCATGTTCTGGACTCTGATGACCGCCAATATTCTGATCGGCATCGGCAGCGTCAGCATTATCGCGCGCCGCTTCGGCGAAAAGGATATCGAACGCACCGAGCGCGCCATGAAGAGCGCCATGCTGCTGAAGCTTACCCTCGGCACCGCATCCGGTCTACTGGGTTTTCTGATTCTGAATCCGGTGCTGCACCTGCTCGGTGCGGCTCCCGATGTCCACGCGCTGGCGGTTGATTATGCCGGAGTCATGCTCATCTGTTCAGGTGTTATCGCGGGTGCATATTCAATATTCACATTCCTGCGATGCATTGGACAACCGAGACTCAGTTTGTGGATGCAGATTCTGGCCGCCGGAACCAACATGATTTTTGATCCGCTGCTGATTTTCGGGATCGGGCCGTTTCCGGAAATGGGCATCTTCGGTGCGGCGGTGGCAACGGCAGGCTCGTTCACGCTGGCCTGCATCGTCGGGATTTTCATTTTGCAGCGCAAGCAGTCTCCCGTTCAAGTTCGTTGGCTCGGCAAGCCTTTTCCCCAGCGCACGGAGATGATGCACATCTTACGCATCGGCTGGCCGGGCGGCATCAACGTCTTAAGCTTCTCGATTGCCATGAACATCGCGGTCAAGATCGTATCGGTCTACGGCACCGAAGTCGTCGCCATCTACGGCGCGGCGATGAAGGTCCTGCACTTCGGCTTCATGTCTATGGTTGGCTTCACGCTCGGAACTTCGGCTCTGCTCGGGCAGTTTCTGGGAAGTAAAGAGCTTTTAAAGGCTTGGATGGTCGGCGCGCAGGCGATTCGCATCGCGGCTTGGATCATGCTGGCCTTCGGAGCGGTGATTTTCGCCGGAGCTTCGCCGATTATCAAGCTCTTCTTCGATTCGCCGGAAATGCACGACCTCGGTGTGGCGCTGCTGCGGATCATGGCCCTCTGCCTGCCGCTGTCGGGGATACATATCGGAGCCGAAATCGCTTTCGAAGGAGCCGGAATGAACAAACCTCCCATGATTTTATCATTAATTCACGGATGGTTGATGGTTGTTCCTTTTATGTATATCTTAGGACCGTGGCTTGGTTTCGGTCCCCACGGCGTGATGTGGGGCTGGACATTGGCCCACAGCTTCGGCGGGATCGCGGCGATCTGGCTCTTCCAAAGAGGCTGGTGGCTGAAACATGAAGTGTAAGATAGGGATGAGGGCGGAGGGATGAGGGATGAAAGCGGAAAAGGATAAAGGCGAAAGGATAAAGGATAAGGGGAAAAACCGAAACCTAATCCTGCTATGCCGTTACCACAGCGCTGCGTTATTGTCATTCTGGATACCCGCCTGCGATAATTTGCTTAATTATTTTAGGTTGTTGAACATGGCGGGGCGTCCAGAATCTCATCCGCCGAGTTGGACAGATAGTCTCATACTGCTGATGGTCTCCCAATGTCGGTGAGCGTAATCCCTTCTCCGCCGAGCCGGGCTAAGCACAGAGAACTTCAAACGAGCGAATTAGTAACCGTGCGCAATCCGGCCGGAATCCTATCTGCATCGTTGTTTAATAAATCGGTATAGCTTAAACTTCCTCTCAAAAGAGGAAACAAAATACCTACTATCAATTCTTTTGGGAGATCGCGTCAATGGCTAAATTTCTTAGAACTTCTGCTGTAACAAATAACCTCGAAGAGTTAATTATCAATTCAAAGGAAAAGCTCTACTTAGTCACACCGTTCTTGAAAATTAGCGAGAGAGTAAAAGGGCTGATAGCGGAACGGGATCGAGCACGGGTTGAAATTCGTATTATTTATGGGAAAACCGAACTGCAACCTGCTGAAGCAGAATGGATTGGTAGCCTGGAGAGTACAAGTACCTTTTTTTGCGAGAATCTTCATGCTAAGTGCTATATAAGCGAAACCCAAGCGATTCTCACTTCAATGAATCTATATGAAGCATCGCAGGTAAATAACTATGAAATGGGGATCATTGTCTTAAAAGAGGAGGATGGCGAACTCTACAAGGATATCTCAGACGAGACGCTTAGGATTCTTCAACAATCATCTAAAGTGCAAGTGACAGTCCAGCGAGATGAAGGGAATAAAGTAAAGGAGACAAAGAAGGCTCGTCCCTCAGCAAGCGAAAAAGGTCATTGTATTAGATGCGGGAAAGAAGTTAAACAGAATATCGAAAAACCATATTGTCTCGATTGCTTTAAGACTTGGTCTCAGTTCGAAAATCCCGAATATGAGGAAAAGTTCTGTCATAATTGCGGAAAACCGAATAAGTCTACGATGCTGAAACCCGTTTGCTATCCTTGCTACAAGAGTTCGAAGTAGTCTATATCATCATGTAGATAAACTAATGCCCACTCTCCAAACTCAAAATCTAAGCAAATCCTATTTCCTCGGCGAGGTCGAGGTG
>JAHIZR010000296.1 GCA_018814465.1 bacterium
CAATAATTGTCGTGCAGCCAAAGCGAATTGAATCTCGTGCCGTCAGCAGCGCCGATAACCGAATACTTTCTTCATCCAGCGCCCGGTCAAGCTTCCACCACAATCCCGCAAGGATCGCCGGAAAATCAGGCAATGCTTCCGTAACCGGTATCCCCCGCGCCAAAGCTGAATAGGCATGATGATGGGAATTTATCAATCCCGGCAGCATTATACTCTCCGGGAGATTCACCCGCTTCGCGTCCTTAAACTGACGGCGAGCTGCTTCCGCCGCCTCACTCTTGTCAGCCGCATCGAGCATCCCGGATATGATCCCGTCTCGGATAAACATTTCCTGATCGGATCTCATGCCGCCGCTACTGTCAAGCAATTGACCGACGCGAAAGATCCAATCTGTTGATACTGACATACGCTCCTTGGCAGGTGATATTTCTCAGAATACAAATAATCTACGATAAATCATTGACTTTGGCAAACTTTTCCGGCGAATCATCTGCAACACAATGCTTGTGCGTC
Organism: bacterium; assembly: GCA_018814465.1. GTDB lineage: Bacteria > Electryoneota > RPQS01 > RPQS01 > RPQS01 > JAHIZR01. Next base: position 514 of record JAHIZR010000296.1, read on the forward strand.
AACCGCTTTGAATCACTACATCTTGTAGTCTGCTTTCATTCACCGCTTAATCAACCTTTACCATTCGCAACAACATAACAAAAAAAGAGCTTAGGTGAATCACCTAAGCTCTTTATATACAGTTATTAATATATTTAACAGCCGCCGACGATCTTCCGCTTTGTCTTGATGACCTTCGGTGCGGCATTTTTATTATCCTCAATCATCTGTGCAATTTCGGTGCGAGCCTGTGCGCGAAACTCCTGCACATCCTTGTCCCATCGCCCCCCCGTCGAGGCGAACTCATGCCCATCGAGAATCTGCGACTTGAATCCGCCCAGTCCCCCTTCCAGTATCGCCAGGTTTTCATAGCCGAGCCGTTTCAGCAGCAGATAAGCCGCCCGCTCGTCCGCTTCGCTATCCGCCACCATGATCTTTGTCACGTGCCGCTTGGAGAGAATCGACTTCCAATCGCGACCGAACAGCTCCCTGAGTTGGATATTAGTCGATCTGGGCAGGGCGAAAGCGCTGTATTCCTCCGGCGGCCGGACGTCAATGAGCTGAAAACTTGGGTGTTTGTCGATCAGCCGGAAAGCCAGATCATCCACCGCAATCCGTTCGAACTGCTGTTTGGCCTGAAAATCGGCGTCCGTCGCCTTGGCAATCAAATCCGCCTTATGATCGGTTACGAACAGCAATATGACGCCTGTCAACAGCAGTGCCGCTGCTCCCAATCGATGCGGCACCGCATGAAACTTCATCGAAGGAGCGTTAGGATTATTGCGCTTCTCGATCTTGGTTGTCACGGCAAAGGCGGCAATGGCGACCACGATCATCAGTAAGGCAAAGACGCCCAGCGGCAGACCCAGCGAACTAAATACCTTAATCGGCCCAAGCGCGGATGAATCGAAAAACTCTTTGTAGTAAGGAAAGAATTCTCCGAACAACAGCACTCCGGCCAGCCCGCCGCCCACGAAATATAAACCGTCGACTTTTCCGATCGACATCGCGCAGACACTCGTCCCCGGACAATACCCTCCGACCACGAAGCCCACCCCCATAATAGCACCGCCCACAATCGCCGGCCACAGCCAAGTCGGATTCACGTAGATCGCTTCCGTATCGATCCACCCCAGATAACTGAACAGGATGATCCCGCTCATCGCGGTCACTCCCGCCGTAAAAAACACTCGCAGCACGGTGAAATCATAGCCGTAAAACACCCCCGCCAGCTTGCGCGACGACGAGAAGCCCGCCTGCTCCAGAACAAAGCCGAAAGCTATGCCCAGAAACAGCGCGATCACCAGATTCAGTTCATCCGATATGATATAAGGAACGAGAGGTCCCATGGTACTCCTTGAATCTCCTGCTTAAATCCACAGCTTGCGGAAGAAGTAAGCTACCGCATAGCCGGTTCCGAAAATCGCCATCATCGTCACGAATCCCGCTGTCGACAAGACCGCCATGCCGCTCAGCGCCGCACCGCTGGTACAGCCGCGCGCGAACTGCGCCCCGATACCGAACAGCGCCCCGCCGCTGATCGCCAGCATCCATCGTCTCCGCTTGGCGACGCGAGGTCCGGCCTCCGTAACAACCTTCAGGCGATTTGATACCAACCCGGAAACGAAGGCTCCAAGTATGACGCCCACAACCTCAAACACCAGCCATGATTTCAAGGGACTGTTCTTTCCCTCGCTAAAATACTTACCAAAAAACGAGGATTCCTCGGTATGCGCCGGTGCAACCGTGTGCATCGCTGA
>JAHIZR010000297.1 GCA_018814465.1 bacterium
CTGCCGCAGCATACCTACCTCACGTTTGTACCACTTGATTAACGGACTTATCATAACAAAAATCCCCGCTATATGCGAGGACTTTGTCAGCAATCTGAGCCGACTCGATTGAGTCGGCCTTTATTCATGTGGGGAAAGACGCAACACGCGGGAGCGTGTTACCTAGTAGTCCGACGAAAAGACAGCGACACCCGGGAGGGTGTCGCGTAGTAGATCACAAAATCGGGCGGGTGAGGGCACCCACCACGGCGAACGTAAGACTACTGATTTACACGAGTGGTTTGAAGCTTTGGAGGGTCTTCATGTAGTTGGCGCGCTCGAAAGCGGCGGGTTCGGCGACGGACTTCTGACTCATGGCGCCGCGCATCTGGGTGATGGATTCGTATTCCTTCTCCTCCATCCAGCGGCGGATGTCAATCAGGACGGTCTGGATATGATCGAGCCCATTTTGATAGAGCGCAGAACACATCATCGCACAATTGGCTCCCGCGAGCATGCATTTGATGACATCGGATCCGGAATGCACACCGGAGGTAACGGCGAGATCGGTCTTGATGCGGCCGTAGAGAATCGCGATCCAGCGCAGGGGAACCCGCATCGCGACCGACTGACTCAAGTCGACGTGGGGGTTGACTTCCAGTTCATCCAGATCGAAGTCCGGCTGATAGAAACGGTTGAAGAGCACGAGTCCATTGGCTCCCCCCTGCTCCATCTGGCGGGCAATATTGGCGACATTGCTGAAATACGGTCCCAGTTTCACCGCGACCGGGATCTTGACTTTCGCCTTGACATTCTTCAGCACATCGACGGTATTGCGTTCGACTTCGGAGCCGGGTCGTTCCGGATCGGTGGCCAGATAATAAATGTTGAGTTCGAGCGCATCGGCTCCGGCTTCTTCGATCTGCTTGGCGATATCCACCCAGCCGCCGGAGGTGAAACCGTTCAGGCTGGCGATAATGGGAATATCAACCGTCTCTTTGGCTTTACGGATGTGATTCAGGTATTCATCGGGACCGAGGAAATAGTTATCCGGTTCCGGGAAGTAGCTCAAAGCTTCAGCGAAGCTGTTGGTGCCCTGTGTCGTGAGGTAATCCAATTCGAGAGTCTCGTGCTCCAACTGCTCTTCAAACAGGGAGTGCAGAACGATCGCGGAAACGCCGGCATCGCGCACGCGGCGAACACCGTCTATTGTCTTGGTCATGGGCGACGCGGACAGCACGACGGGGTGCTTCAGTTTCAGTCCGAGATAATCAGTGGTAAGGTCCATTGCTCTCTCCGGAGCTTATTTCGTTTTTGTTTGATCGAATAAATAGGCGGCGCGAACCGTCAGTTATTTTTCAGCCATCTTCACGTACTCAGCCCAGCGCGCCGAGGTATCGGCTTGAGCGAGTTCCATCAACCTCGCGGCGGCTTCAGGATTGGTCTTAGTCAGCATCTTGAAGCGGCCTTCGGCATAAGCCCAGTCCTTGACTTTAATAGTCGGCTCTTTGGAATCAAGCTGCATGGGATTCTTGCCCTGCGCCTTCAGCGTCGGATCGAAGCGATAGAGCGGCCAGGCCCCGCATTCCACCGCCGCATTTTGATTCTGCAGTCCGCGGGACATGTCGATACCGTGCGCGATGCAGTGCGCATAAGCGATAATCAGCGAGGGTCCGTCATAGGCTTCGGCTTCAACAAGCGCCTTGATGCTCTGCAGGTTATTGGCGCCCATCGCGATCTGTGCGACATAGATGGAACCATAGCTCATGGCGATCATGCCGATATCTTTACGGGGCATGGGCTTGCCGGAGGCGGCGAATTTCGCGACCGCGCCCATGGGCGTGGCCTTGGAACACTGGCCGCCGGTATTGGAATAGACTCCGGTGTCCAGAATCATAATATTGATATTGCGGGACTGAGCAAGCACGTGATCGAGTCCGCCGTAGCCGATATCATAGCCCCAGCCGTCTCCGCCGAGAATCCAGACTGATTTCTTGACAAGATAGTCAGCCAACAGGGTGAGCCGTTCGGACGCAACGCTCTTGATTCCGGCGAGTTTCTTTTTCAGCTCAGCCACGCGGTTGCGCTGTTCCAAGATGCCGGTTTCTTCGGTCATGTCGGCAGACAGGATGCTGTCCACGAGCCCGGTTCCGATCTTGTCGCGCAACTGAGTCAGCAGTTCTTTTGCGAAGTAGCGGTGTTGATCGAGGGAGAGCCGGAATCCGAATCCGTATTCCGCGTTGTCTTCGAACAGTGAATTCGCCCAAGCCGGTCCTCTGCCGTCGCGATTAAAGGTATAGGGCGTCGTGGGCAGGTTGCCGCCGTAGATCGAGGAGCAGCCTGTGGCATTGGCGATCATGAGGCGGTCTCCGAAGAGCTGCGTCAGCAGTTTGACATAGGGAGTCTCGCCGCAGCCGGAACAGGCTCCGCTGAACTCGAAGAGCGGTTCCATAAACTGCGAACCTTTGACGCTCTTGACTTTCAACTGAGTGCGGTCGTAGTCGGGAATCTGTAGGAAGAAGTCGTAGTTGACTCGTTCCCGGTCAACGACCTCGGCGTGCGAAGCCATATTGATGGCTTTGAGGCGAACTTCCTGTTTGTTTTTGGCGGGACAGACATCAATACAGAGTCCGCAGCCGGTGCAGTCTTCGGGCGCAACCTGCAACGTATAGAAGAGGTCGGACCGTCCCATGTCTTTGGCGATATATTTACAGCTTTCGAACGTCGCGGGCGCGCCCTTCAGCGCATCTTCGGTGTAGATTTTCGGACGAATCGCGGCATGCGGGCAAACCAAGGAACAGCGGTTGCACTGGATACAAACCTCTTTATCCCAGATCGGGACTTCCAGAGCGATATTGCGCTTTTCCCATTTGGTGGTGCCTGTCGGGAAGGTGCCGTCAACTGTAAAGGCTGAAACGGGCAATTGATCTCCATACCCGGCGATCATCTTACCAAGGACTTCTCGGACAAACTCGGGAGCCTCAGGGGAGACAACCGGAGGACGACAGACAGTCGCTGTGACCTTAGCCGGGACTTTGACTTCAAAGAGGTTGGCCAGCGTTTCCTCAACGGCAGTGAAGTTCATCTGGACAATCTTGTCGCCCTTCTTGCCATAGGTCTTCTTAATCGCCTTTTTGATCGACTCGATAGCCGCATCGCGAGGCAGGACGCCGGAAATGGCAAAGAAACAGGTCTGCATGATGGTATTGATCCGGCCGCCCATACCGGTTTGCTTCGCAACCGTATTCGCGTCAATCACATAGAATTTGAGTTTCTTAGTGACAATCTGCTCCTGCACTTCCTTGGGCAGAGTATCCCAGACCTCGTCTTTAGAAGAGGGAGTATTCAGCAAGAAGGTGCCGCCTTCGATGATGTCAGCCAGCATTTCGTAGCGATTGAGAAAAACCGACTGATGGCAGGCAACGAAATTCGCTTTACTGATCAGATAGGTGGAGCGGATCGGTTTGGGTCCGAAACGCAGATGCGAGACGGTGATAGCGCCGGATTTCTTGGAGTCGTAAACGAAGAAGCCTTGCGCGAAGAAGTCGGTTTCGTCACCGATGATTTTAATGGAGTTTTTGTTAGCCCCGACCGTACCGTCCGCGCCCAGACCGTAGAACTTGGCACGAATAACATCGTCAGACTCAACCGAGAAAGTGGGATCCCATTCAAGGCTGGTCTGAGTGACATCATCAGTGATGCCGATAGTGAAATGGTTCTTCGGTTTGGCTTCTTTCAATTCGTCGTACACACGCTTTATCATTGCGGGTGTAAACTCTTTAGAAGAAAGACCATAGCGGCCACCGATGATTCTGGGCATGGTTTTGTGCGGACCGCCTGTGGCCACGGATTCCGCAAGTCCGGTCACAACATCCATATAGAGCGGCTCTCCTGTAGCCCCCGGCTCTTTGGTACGATCCAGCACAGCGATGGACTTGACGGATTTGGGCAACGCAGCCAAGAAATGGTCAAGTGAGAAGGGACGATAGAGGTGGACTTTTACCACTCCCACTTTTTCGCCTCTATCTGCTAAATAATCAACAGTTTCATGGACAGCGTCAGCTCCGGAACCCATTAATATGATAACACGTTCCGCATCTGGAGCGCCTTCATAATCAAAGAGTTTGTACTGGCGACCGGTCAGCTTGGCGAAATGATCCATGGTTTCCTGAACGATTGCCGGAGTGGCTATATAGTAGTGATTACAGGCTTCACGGCCTTGGAAGTAGGCATCAGGATTTTGTGCAGTACCCCGCAGGACGGGGTGATCCGGTGACAAGGCGCGTTCGCGGATGGCATGAATCAGCTTATCATCAATCAGTTGCCGCAGGATTTCATCTTCCAGCGGCAGGACCTTTTGTACTTCATGGGAGGTTCTGAATCCATCGAAGAAATGGACAAAGGGAACCCGTGATTTGAGGCTGGCGGCAGTCGCAATAGCTGCATTATCAATTACTTCCTGGACATTGTTGGAAGCTATCAAGCCGAAGCCGGTGGAACGAACGGCCATGACATCACTGTGATCGCCGAAGATCGACAGGGCATGTGCCGCGATGGTTCTCGCTGTCACATGGAAAACCGTGGGGGTTAATTCACCCGCGATTTTGAACATATTGGGGATCATCAGGAGCAGGCCCTGAGAAGCCGTAAAGGTAGTAGTTAGAGCACCGCTCTGCAGGGCGCCATGGACGGCACCTGCAGCGCCGCCTTCGCTCTGCATTTCGACAACACTGGGAATCACACCCCAGATATTTTTGCGGCCGGCTGCGGACCATTCATCGGAGAGCTCTCCCATTCCGGATGAAGGTGTGATGGGATAGATTGCGATCACCTCACTCAGGCGGTGGGCGACGCCGGCGGCGGCTTCGTTGCCATCTATCGTGACAAAGTTTTCTGCCATAGAGACTCCAATTCTTAGGCTGTAATCACACTGGCTGGAGAACACCGGATCGATTTCCGCTCCAGACTTTCAATAATGTGAAAGTACTCGGTTGAAATCAATGGGCTGGACATAAATGAATCATCAGAATGTTGAACTTGCGGAGGCTTAATGAAGAAAAAAAACAAGTATGCCTCTCTTTGAATTTGATGGATTAAGTCCTTTTATTCAACTTGACTTATGGGGTCATATTTAATGTGTAAGTTAGCGAAGTGGCTTCATAAGAGTTGTAAATACTATGGTACTCTCTCCCAAAAATGAAGTCAAAGAGGTATAAGAAAGAGTTTTTTTTCACATTCTATTATATAGTTGTGTGTTACGGACACACCGGACACGAAAAAAGTAAAGCTTGACACTTACGAACAGAAAAATTAGATTAGGGTCTGAGAATTTAGAAGCAGACTCAATGAGGCAAGTTTTATCATATTAACACTCGCCGATCTGTGGAATTTGATTAGTAATGTCTTCTTGGAAGTACCTTAAGGGATTAGTATGCGGAACGTATTAGGATTGGGATTAGTATTAGTTCTTGGCTTGGGTGTCGGCAGCTCATTTGCGGTTGACAAGACCTTCGGCAAGGATGTAACGATGGCAGAAGCTGTTTCGATTGCCTCGATTAATGAGAAGCCTGCGGACTTCGCCGACAAGGATGTGCTGGTTACTGGTAAGGTAGTCGGAATGTGCATGCACAGCGGGTGCTGGGTGATGATTGAATCCGGCAAGGACCAGATTCTTTGCCGCAGTCTGGACGAAAGCGTTCATTTCAGTCCGAATGTGATGGAGCGGCCGATTCGTCTGGAAGGCAAGCTGCTTTGGGATAAGAATGCGCCGGGCATGGAAATGAAAGCGCATGAAGGTGAGGAGCCCCATGCCTGTCCCAATCCGCAGGTGATGGTGAGCGTTGCCGGCGCGGTTGTGGACTTAGCGGAAGCCGAAGCGGCTGACGAGCCGAAAGCGGAGGCTGAACCGGAAGCCGAACCGAAGGCTGAATAGTTTTATGTGCCGGCGGCAGACTACTCTGCCGCCGGTTTTTCACTGTCTTTATACTTGATCATTATTAATGATTCTATTGTTTGAACCTGCGTATTTTCGCGCAGAATGTTAGATCAGGAGTACGAAACATGTCAGAGCAAGATCCTCCGGAAGTGACCATCGCTCCTGTCGACACCGCGCCTGCAAAACCTGCAAGAGAAGTCGAAGAGCTTGATGTAGTAACCATACGGTTTGCCGGGGATTCAGGAGATGGAATGCAGCTGACCGGAGACCGGTTTGCGATGGTATCAGCTGCGATGGGTGAAGATGTTGTAACCTTAGCCGATTACCCTGCGGAAATTCGCGCACCTGCGGGAACTATCGGGGGCGTGTCGGGATTTCAGCTGCACTTTGGAAGCCATGAGCTTTACACACCGGGCGATAAGAACGATGTGCTGGTGGCGATGAATCCGGCGGCGCTAAAAGCCAGTCTGAAGCTTTTGCGGAAAGGCGGCATTATCATTGTAAATGAGGATGCTTTCACGGAACGCAATTTAGCGAAGGCTGACTACAAAGTGAATCCGTTGGAAGACGATTCGCTGAAGGGTTTTCGAGTTTTTAAAGTAAAGATTACGAAGCTGACCAGCGGTGCCTTGAAGGATTCCGGTCTGCGGCCGACCGAGATTGACCGCTGCAAGAACTTCTTCGCATTAGGATTGACGTACTGGCTGTTCAGCCGCGAGCTGGACTCGACCAAGCGCTGGATTCAGAAGAAATTCGCGAAGCGAACGGATTTAGCCGAAGCGAACATCAAGGCATTGACGGCGGGTTGGAACTTCGGAAATATGACCGAGCAGTTCGCCCATACCTATGCCGTGCGCAAACGTCGTTCCGCGAAGAAGCCGGGCACTTATCGGTATATCAGCGGCAACTTTTCGATGGCTCTGGGATTGGTGGCCGCCGCGCATCGCGCGGGACTGCATCTCTTTTTAGGCAGCTACCCGATTACACCGGCGACGGAAGTGTTGCAGGAAATCAGCAAGCTGCGCCATCAGAATGTGACGACCTATCAGGCGGAGGATGAGATTGCCGCGATCGGAGCGGCGATTGGAGCATCTTACGCGGGATGCTTGGGTATCACGTCGACATCGGGTCCGGGGCTGGCTCTGAAAAGCGAATTCATCAATATGGCGGTAATCATGGAGTTGCCGCTGGTGATCGTGGATGTTCAGCGCGCGGGTCCGTCAACCGGCATGCCGACCAAGACGGAGCAGTCCGATCTGCTGCAGGCGCTTTACGGACGCAATGGTGAATCACCGCTGGTTGTCATTGCGGCGCGTTCTCCCAAGGATGGATTTAACGTCGCAGTGGAAGCGTCCCGCATCGCTCTTAAGTATATGACGCCGGTTGTGCTGTTAAGCGACAGCTATTTGGCTAACGGAACGGAAGACTGGCGCGTGCCTGAGATCGATGAGCTTCCGGAAATCAAGACCAATATTGTCACTGATCCGGAAGGCTACGCTCCGTATAAGCGGTTCAAGGAAACCTTAGCCCGCCCCTGGGCTTTGCCGGGGACGCCGGGACTGGAGCATCGCATCGGCTCGCTGGAAAAGTGGGATGTAACCGGCGGCGCGACGTATGATCCCGACAATCATCAGCGCATGACGGATCTTCGTC
>JAHIZR010000298.1 GCA_018814465.1 bacterium
CTCCGGATTGCCGATTTCAGTATAGAAATAATTTCGATACGGCTCCCAATAGGGAGGGATTGAACTCATTAACGTGAACAAATTACTCGGCCCGACCCAGTCCAGCCCGAGCGCGAACTCTTCCGGCGCAAACGTCATCGCCGCCAATACCATATAACCGCCGTAGGAACCGCCCCAGATCACCGTCTGCGAGGTATCCGCCTGCGGATCGTTGCCAAGATATTTCTTCAGATAAACCACATCATAGAGCGGGTCTTCGCCCCATTTATGATCATCCGCCAGATAATAAGACTTTCCGTAGCCCGTCGAGCCGCGCACATTCGGCACCGCCACGATAAATCCGCGACTCACTAAAAACTGCGTCCAGGCCGAATAGCCCGGAGCCGATTGCGCCATCGGTCCGCCATGAACGTCTATCACAATCGGCAGCTTCCGGTTCTTGGGAATGTCTTTCGGCTTATAAATAAACGCCGGAATCTGCTTGCCGTCGAAGGATTCATAGTGAATCAACTCCGACTCCACCAGCATCTCGCTTTCCAATTCGGAATTGTCGAACAGATCGGTCAGCTTGATTAGCTCGTTTTCCTGAATGTCATACAGATATTGATCGCCCGGAATATTATCCGCATTCACGACAATCCGCAAATACCGCTCACTGCGGCTGAATCCCACCGGAATAATCTCCGCCGGAGGCAGCGGCGGCAGCAGCAGCTTTTCGCCTGTCTTCACAATCGTAATTTCCACTTTCGACAAGCCGCCCTCGTTGATCGATGTGAAGAAATAACTATTATTGTGACTGAATCCCGCCTTCGTCACATCCCAATTCGCCTCGAGCACCTTTTCCCATTCGCCCGTCTTCGTGTCATACTTGGTCAGATAATCGAATTCGGCGTCCTTATCCGAGATGACATAGTAATACCTGCCGTCCGGCGAAAAATCCGCAAACCGGTAGCCCGCCTCTCCGTCCTCCTGCGTCGCAAACGGCTTCATCTCCTCGGACTCGATATCATAGACATAGAGATTCGAAGCCGTCACATTCAAGAACTCATGCAGAATGAGCGTCTTGTCATCCGGCGAAATTCCGTTTACACTGAAGGTCGTATTGTTCTCGAAGACCACCTCATGCTCCATCGTCTCCACATCCAGACGATAGGTGTCCATGAAGCGGTCGTCCCGCTTGTTTGAATTGTAATAAAGATACTTCCCGTTGTGCGACCAGCCTAAGAACGTGGATCGTTTGCCTTCCCACGGCGTTATGTCCGTATAGATCTCCAACTCTTCATCATTGCCCGGATAGGTCACATAGATATGCCAGTTCTCGTCCCCGTCCTTGTCCATCATGAAGAAGATCTTATCGCGATCCGTCGGACACCAGGTAATTCCGTAAACGGCGTCCTTCGTCTTTACCAGCCGCCGCCACTTACCATCCCTGACGGAAGTGATGTAAGGTTGATATAATCCTGATTTATCCGATACGAAGACAATCTCCGTCTCGTCCGGTGAAAATGAAATCCCGCCCACATAATACGTCTTGAAGAATTCCTCTAACGGAATATCCGCCGCGGTCTTTGCCTGCAGTTGTGTGCTCATAACTAAGAGTGCCGTTACGGCAAATAAAAGGTGCTTAAACATGTACTATCCTATCGTTGCCTTTTCATGGATGAAATGCCCCAGTTCATATACTATCATTGTGCGCTATATCTCAAGAGTGATCTTTCCGCCGAGCCGGGCTTCCCGCCGCGCAGGGCTTCCCGCCGCGCAGGGTCGCTGACCCTGCCGAAGAAGTGAGTATTCGCCGAGCGGGGATTAAGCGTCAGCGATTCCCCGCCGAAATACCATTTCTTCGCTCCCCCCCATTTACTCGCAGAGAAATGGGGAGTAGGGGGGGTAAATGCCTGATCTTAGCTATTCATGCCGCAGCGCTTCGATCGGATCGAGCCGCGCTGCCTTGATCGCCGGCCACATCCCGAAGCCGATTCCCACCACCGAACAGAAAATGACCGCCAAAAATACCGCCCATACCGGAACCGGAGCCGGGAAATTCAAATTCTGGTTGATTGCAATCGCCACGCCATATCCCAGAAAGATTCCAATCGCGCCGCCAACTTCGGAAAGCATAATCGCCTCAATCAAAAACTGCCTCAGAATCGAGGTCCGCGTTCCGCCCAACGCTTTGCGAATTCCGATTTCCCGCGTCCGCTCCGTCACCGAAACCAGCATGATATTCATAATCCCGATCCCGGCCACCAGCAGCGACACTCCGCATATACCAAAGGCGGCCACACCAATCCAGCCGGTCTGCTGATTGAACTGGTACTGCAGCAGATCAGGCGTCCACAATCCAAAGTTGTTCGGCTGCCCCGGCATCAGCCCCCGTTCCACGCGCAATGCCTCAATAACTTCCTGCTGCGCGGATTCATAGACATCCGCCGAATAAGCCTGAATCGTCAGGTTAATGTCCCGCCAGTCGCCCCAAATCCGCTCGAAGGTCGACAGCGGAATCCAACTGTAACTGTCCTGACTGTTTCCCAACAGCGATCCGCGTTCCTCAAAGACTCCGATCACTTCGAACTGCTGCCCATCAATGCGAATATTCTGCCCGATCGGATCCATATACTTGAATAACTGCTCGTAAGGATCGTTGCCTATAACAATCACGCGCCGCGCTGACAGCACGTCCTGATAAGTAATCGGCCGTCCACGCGCGATATACATCGAGTTGTTCTCGCCGAATTCGATTGTTCCCCCCGCCACTTGCTGATTCGGATCGCTCTCAATCCCGCCCCGCACAAATGTCCGGCCGCCCGTCCATGTCTCCGCTCCCACCGCTCGCACCGAAGGACAGCGATCTCGAATCGCATCGGCATAACGCGCTTCGATGCGCGGACGCCACTCATGACGGCGACGACCAATCGTAAAGCCTGTCTGCTGCTCGTCTTTCTGCACCTGAAATACATTCACACCCAAAGCATTCCGCATCGCGTCATCAATCGTATATTTAATCCCGCCGAGTACGGTCATCATCGTAATGATCGTCGACACTCCGATGACCACGCCGATTAATGTAAGAAACGCTCTCATCTTGTGCGCGCGCAGCGACTCGAGAGCCATCCGCAGCGACTCCCAGAGTGATACAATTAGTCTGTAAAGATTAGATGCCATCGTTCGCTACTCGTGCCGCAGGGCTTCTATGGGAGGCATATTCGCCGCCTTGATCGACGGAAATAAACCAAAGAATACTCCAACCACGGCGGAAAAAATGATTCCTATTCCCACCACCCAAATCGGCATATACGTCGGCAAAAACTCATTGATCGCCAGCGAAACACCCCAAGCGAATCCCACGCCGACAAGTCCGCCCATCGCGCAGATAATCGCCGACTCCACTAAAAACTGCCAGCTCACCATCCAACGCTTCGCGCCCAACGCCTTGCGCAAGCCGATCTCCGCCGTGCGTTCCGTCACCGAAACCAGCATGATATTCATAATCCCGATCCCACCGACTAACAGTGAAATGAACGCAATAATAACACCGCCCGTATAGATTCCGCTGGTCAAATCGTTATAGGCTCCCATGATCAGCGATTGATCGTTGATGCCGAAATCATCCGGTTCCGTGGGCGAAAGTTTCCGAATGCGCCGCATCAGCCCCTTCAACTCCCACTTCAAATCCTCCATATCAGCAGCCGATGCCGCCTTCACGATGATCGTTGTGCTGTTCTGTCTCGGATCAAATCCGAAACGCTTCATGTGCGTGCCGTATGGAATACAGACGAAGTAGTCCATGCTCTGCCCGAAGAAGCTGCCCACCCGCTCGGCGACTCCGATCACTCTGAACTTCCAACCCGCAATCGATATCTTCTGCCCGATGGGCTGCACCTTATCGAACAGCCGCTCGGCGATCCCCGCCCCGATGACCGCGACAGGCTGATTGCGGCGCACATCCTCTGCCGACAAAAACCTGCCGAAATCAATCGCCACCGAGTTGGTTATCAAATAGTCTTCCGATACTCCCCGCACATCCACACCGGTCTGCTGGGCCGCGCCGAAAGCTACCGTCATCTCCCGGTCGTCCAGCGGCGTCGCCGCCATCGCTAACTTCGACTCCTCTTTGATGCGCAGCGCCATGTCCGGAGTCATATTGGGCCGCATCCACTGCTCCCGCCAGTTGCGCTCGAACCACGACCACTTGGAAACGTAATAAGTATTCGCTCCCAGAAACGCAAACTGCCCTTCCACCGCCCGGTTCAAGCCCAAAATAATCGTAATCATCAGAATCACGGTCGTCACTCCGATGACGATGCCGAGCGTCGTTAAGGCCGCGCGCAGTTTGTTCGACACTAACGCGCGAAAGGCGATCCGTAAACCGGCCGCTGTGTCAGAAAAGAACCGCATTATACGCTCGTCGTCCGCCTGTCGGATTCGATCTTGCCGTCCAGCAAACGGATAATCCGCTGCGAGTGCTGCGCAATTTCCTCTTCATGCGTCACCAGCACAATCGTATTCCCCTCATTATGAATCCGATCCAGCAACTCCATGATCTCGGCGCCCGTCTTCGAGTCCAGATTTCCCGTCGGCTCGTCCGCCAAAATAATCGAAGGATTCGTCACCAGCGCCCGCGCCACCGCGACCCGCTGCCGCTGACCGCCCGAAAGTTCATTGGGTTTGTGCTTCATTCTGTCCGTCAGACCAACGGCCTCTAAAGCCTCCTTCGCGCGCCTGCGCCGCTGGGAAGGGGATTCACCTGCATAGACGAGAGGGAGTTCCACGTTCTGCAGCGCAGACGCTCGCGGAAGGAGGTTAAAGGTCTGAAACACAAATCCAATCCGGCGATTCCGGATCTCGGCCAACTTCGCGTCACTCAATCCCGCGACGCGCTCATTCGCCAAATAGTATTCACCGGTCGACGGCGTATCCAAACAGCCGATCAAATTCATCAAGGTTGATTTCCCCGAGCCTGAAGGTCCCATTATCGAGACATATTCATTCTCATGGATATCAACATCAACACCGTTTAGAGCGTTGACCTGCACGCTGCCCAGATCGTATATCTTTTTCATGCCCCGAATCTCGATCAGAGCGCGATGGTTATTCGAGAAGTTGCTCATATTCGTTATGTCAGCGCGGTGCGCTAATCCTCAGTTTCTTCCTCATCTTCTTTCTGCTTCTCCCCTTCCTTCTTCTCCTCCTTCAGCTTGACCGCATCCCCGTCCTTCAGGTCGCGCGCCAGTACTCGATAAGGACCATTGATCACCGAATCTCCCTCCGCGATGCCTTCGATAATCTCCATGTGGCGCTCCGAGGCAATCCCCGCGCGCACCGGCATCCATTCCGCTTTCCCCTCCTTATAGAGGAAGACGCCCGACTCCAGTTCCTGACGTGTCAGCAGGCTGGTCGTATCCAGCGTCCCGCTCTTCACCTGCGCCTCGATTTCCCGCGATGATTGCGATTTTTCCTTCGCCTTCAACTCAACCGCTTCCCCTTTCTTCGCATCACGAATCGCCACGCTCTGAATCGATACCGAAATCGCGCTGTTGCGGTAATCCGTCGCGATATCCACCGTCGCCGACATCCCCGGACGAATTCCCTTTATCGAATCTACGATGCTGACTAATACATCAAAATTCGTCGCCGCCGCTTCGCCCACCAGACTATTGCCTGTCCCGACATTGGAAGCCGATTCCGCAATCTCCGTTACAATTCCAACGAATTGAGTATCCGGGAAAGCATCTATCTCTACAAATGAGGAATCACCTAATTTCACACTCACAATATCGTGCTCATCCACTTCAGCTCGCACTTGCATCTTCGACAGATCGGCTATTACCAGAATCACATCCTCCTGAAACTGTGATCCCAACGTCAACTCACCGATCTCCTTATTAAGCAGCGAAATCGTTCCCGTCATCGACGCGTGCAGCCGAGTCTTCGCCAAATTCTCGCGAGCATTACGCTCGTTAGCCTCAGCCCGATCAAGATCGGCTGCCGTCAATTCGGCATTCGCCTGCGCGGCATCCAGATCCGCCTCTGAAGCCATCCCTTTCGCGACAAGCTCACTGATTCTCCGCAGATCCGCATCGGCCTTTTGCTTTGCCGCCCGCGCTGATCTTAACGCTGATTTTGCTGCATCTAAATTAGAAATATAGAGTTCCGGATCTAACTCAACCAGAAAATCACCCTCATGAACGTATTGACCCTCCTTCACCGGAAGCTGCACGATCCGGCCCGGAATCTCCGCCGAGAGCTTTACTTGCGTAACCGGCTCAATTTTCCCAATGGCTGAAACCGTGGCCACGATCCGCCGTACCGCCGCCTCTTCAACCGTCACACTAATGGCTACATCTTTCTTCTGCTGACTCTGATAAATCGCGCCGCCACCGACCACTACTACCAACAAAATGATGACGATGATGATGATTTTCTTCTTTTTAGATCTCATGAGGGGAACGCTTTGGATATGTGCTGTTTGGAACCTCTTTCGAACCGCAAGCCGATTTTCTTGGCTTAGCCGGGGTTCAATTACTATGAGAGACTGTTGCTGAAGAATGTTGCATCTTCACCAACTTCAATTTGATAAGTAACATTTTCAAAGCCGAAAGGCGCTTCTATCTCTATGTTGGCATACTGAAACCTCTGTTGGTATTAAGCTTGCAACCCTCACCATGAATACTATGTAAGAAGCCCGTTAAACGGAGTCTAACAATGACGCCTGCAAAGCCCGGCATGCAACAGGACTTGATCGAGCCACTCCGAGAATTCCTCGAATCCTTTACCCAAGAACTTACAGAACAACAGTTTATCCCTGCTTTCCGGGAAGAACTGCGCCGCCTCCTGGCCGCCCTTGAACGCATTCAGGAATCCGGCGACACTCTGCAACAGATTGCGACCGGAGTCGACAAATTGCGCGAAGTCTTCGCCCCCTCCGGCACAAGAATGCTCGAGGGTGTCAAAGAGCTCGAAGGCTTGATGCGGAACAATGCCGACGGTCTCAAATCTCAGGCCGAAGAAGTCCTCGCGGATCTGCTGAAAACTCATAACGAACTCGAAAACGCGCTGCGCGCCGAAGCCGGTGTCCTCCAAGAACAAACATCGGTCAGCAAAGATACCCTGACCCGCACCGCCAGCGAAATCGAAGAACGC
>JAHIZR010000028.1 GCA_018814465.1 bacterium
ATAGTCTCGTTCATCCGCAGCATCCGCCAAGCCTTTTAGAGCCTCGCGGTTCTCCAGCTCTTTGCGAATGAGTTCTCGAAGTCTGGCTTCTTCTTTTTTGTCCATACCGAATTACTTGTTTTTTTCGGCGACTTCAGCGGCCGCGTCGGGCGAGTGATTCGCTGTTTTTCTCTTGTCAGGATCGATCTCCAATAATTCCGCGATCTCCTCGCCGGTCAACGATTCCTTCTCCACCAGAGTCTTCGCCAGCTTATGCAGCCGGGGAAGTTCACGATCGAGGATTTTCTCCGCGCGAGCCTGCGCGGATTCGATAATCTCCCGCACCGCCTCATCAATCCTGGTCGCGGTGTCGTCACTGTAATCCTTCTGATGCGTATAGTCTTTCCCGAGAAAAACCTCCGCTTCCTGCTGTCCGAAGGTGATCGGACCGATCCTGTCGGACATCCCCCAGCGCGTGACCATCTGCCGGGCGATCTCCGTGGCTCGCTGCAAATCGTTCGCCGCGCCGCTGGTCAGTTCATTATAGATCAGCCGCTCCGCCACGCGTCCGCCCAACAACGTTGAGAGCTGCCCTTCAAGATATGATCTTGAATAACTCCGTTTGTCATCCAACGGCACGAAATGCGTCAGTCCAAGCGCGCGTCCGCGAGGAATGATCGTCACCTTGTGCACGGGATCAACTTCAGGAATATGCGAAGCGACAATCACATGCCCCGCCTCATGATACGCCGTCGTTTCCTTCTCTTTCTGCGGGATCACCGCCGAGCGGCGCTCCACACCCATCATCACTTTGTCCTTCGCAGCCTCAAGGTCCTCCATTTCTACCTTATCGGTGTCGCGTCGCGCCGCGAGCAGAGCCGCCTCATTCATCAAGTTCGCCAGCTCCGCGCCGTTCATACCGGGAGTGCTCTTCGCGATAATCTCCAGATCCACATCGTCCGCCAGCGGCTTGTTCTTGGAGTGAACCTTCAGAATCCCCAAGCGGCCTTTGACATCCGGTTTATCGACGACGATCTGCCGGTCGAAACGGCCCGGCCGCAGCAGCGCAGGGTCGAGAATATCCGGACGGTTCGTTGCCGCGATCAGAATGACTCCGTCGTTCTCTTCGAAACCGTCCATCTCGATCAGCAACTGATTCAGTGTCTGTTCGCGCTCGTCATGTCCGCCGCCAAGTCCCGCGCCGCGATGACGGCCAACCGCGTCGATTTCATCGATAAAAATAATACAGGGAGCATTCTTCTTGCCGGTCTCAAACAGATCACGGACGCGGCTTGCGCCGACACCCACGAACATTTCGACAAATTCGGACCCGCTGATCGAATAGAAAGGCACACCGGCCTCACCCGCGACAGCCTTCGCCAACAGAGTCTTGCCTGTTCCCGGAGGTCCTAAGAGCAAAACGCCGCGCGGAATCCGCCCTCCGATACGCACGAACTTCTTCGGATCTCTTAAAAACTCGATAATCTCATAGAGTTCTTCCTTGGCTTCCTCCACGCCGGATACATCCTTGAATGTCACTTTGGGTTTGCTCTCGGAAAACAGCTTTGCTTTGCTTTTGCCGAATGAGAATAAGCCTTTCGGTCCCATCCCCTGCATTCTGCGCATGAGGAAAATCGCGAACGCAATCAGAATGATCCAGGGCAGGAGTCCCATCAGGTACGTGCCCAGATCGGGGCGTTTCACTTTGAACTCGATTTTCACTCCCTGCCGCTTCCACGACTCGATCATCTCCGAGTCTATCGTCGGCGGCAGCGTTGTCTGAAACCGCGTCCCGTCCGTGTATACCCCATGAAAAATCTGGTCCACGATCGTCCCGGAACCGACTCGCCCGTCCGTCAGCGCGGTCTCGAACTGATGATACGGAATCATCATCTCGGCGCTCTGATGCGAGATGAGTTGAGTCACAACGATGATCGCGAAAACAATCAGCAGGAATATATAAAGAGTCCGAGTCGCGCGCCGCCACTCGATCTTATCGTCGGGCTTTTTGTCTTTGTTCTTTTTGTCGTCACTCACCTTGTGTTTCCCTGATGCTTGTTTGCAAGAACGTTTAAGCAAGGATTAAGCATTACTTTTTTTTGATAATTTTCCGGCGGGTTGCGCGTGATAACGAGATTCCGGACGCCCCGCCATGTCCGACAGTCGGAGACTGTCAGTAGAGTATATTCCAAAAATATCAGAGGGGAATCGGCATAAACCTCGCCGTGCCGGGCGTCCCCGCCCGGCCGTAATAGCCTAACGCTCGTTTCGACCGGGCGGGGACGCCCGGTTCGGCGAGAATCGGTAGTGCAACACGCGGGAGCGTGCTGCTTAGCAGGCTAAAGGGTCTACTCGTTTTTCAAGATGTACAAATCCGGAAGCTGCCGCCACTGCCCCGCATGATCGAGGCCGTATCCCACGACAAACTCGTTGGGCAAATCCATGCCCACATAATCCACCGGAATATTCGACTGAATCGCTTCCGGCTTGCGGAACATCGAAGCCATCGTCACGCTCGCCGGGCGCTTCTCCAAGAGATGATTCCTTAGAAAATCCCAGGAATTCCCGGTATCGACAATATCATCGACCAAAATCACATGCCGGTCGCGCAGATCAACTCCCACTTCTTTCTTCATCTCAATCCTCCCCGCTCGCATCCCGTTCCCGTAGCTGGAAATCTTGATAAAATCTATCTCGCACGGGATATTCACCTCGCGCACCAGATCGGCCATAAAGACAAAACAACCCCGCAGCACTCCCACAAAGACGGGATTTTTATCCCGGAAATCGTTGGCCATTCGTGCCGCCAGGGCGCGGACATGCTCGCGAATAACGGACCGATCAAGATACTTCACGAATTGATAGGGAGGTTCACCGACAATTTCCGTCGAGTTCAACAGGCTTTCTTCATTCACCATGAATAGGAATCCAACTCACTTTTAAGTAGCCGCGGCAATCCGGTTGCGGAAGCGCGCGTTCATCAACATATTTACCCAGCAGCACAAGCGGTCCGTCTTCATCAGCAAGCACAAGCAGACATGATCGCTCTGCCGGATTTATTTTATCCTGCGACAGCAGGTCGGATATTTTTTTAGTCGGCCGACCGCGAATCTTCATCCGATCGCCCGCTTGCCAGTTTCGCAGAGTTAAAGACTTTGTCAAAACTCTTCCGTCAAGCACAAAGGATTCCCGCTCCCGCAATTCAGGCGTCGACTCCAGCGTGAGCGCGAGCTTCCGGGATAATGCTCCAATAACAGCCGTACCCTCACCAACTCGCTCATTCACTCGCACGCGCTGCTCAGCGAAAACCCAGACCGTTGCGCCGCGCTTCTCCATGACATATCCTCGCGGCAGGCGAATTACTGAGTTATCCGACGAGCCTTGAATACAATCCGAAATCTGTCTGCGAACTGCTGAGGGTAATCGTCTATCCGAGTCACCTGTCAGATTTGCCCATGCCGCCTCAACAGGTAAAAACTCTATTCTACTAAAATATGTCAAAATTCGCTTAATTGCAAGCGATTGACAATCCGTAAATACTTGTTTTGACTCGTAATTCGTGACTTTTGCCGCTATAGACCGCAATCCCGCTAAATAGCTTTCAAGTCGTGCCCCTTCGCGAGCTAATTTCCGGATCCGTTCCCTTGTCCAATAAGAACTATTTTGCAACTGCAGTCTGAGTGCATTCCGTTGAAATCGCAACTCAAAATTCGTTTCATCCTGTGCCGGAATTATTCCTACCTCATCCAAGTATTCCCTTATTTCATAACGATATACATCAATTAGCGGTCGAATAATCTGCCCTCGCACAGCCGGAATCCCCGTCCATTCGTACCACGGAGCACCGCTCCGCATCTTCATCAACACCGTTTCTGCCGAGTCATCCATCGTATGTCCGGTCAGGATAGAATCACACCCGGATTTCTTCGCTTCCCTCTGTAATGCCTCATAACGCAGCTTTCTCGCGGCGGCTTCCAGCGAAAGCTTCCGCTCTTTGGCTAACTTCGGAACATCCACACTTAAAACCTTGAAAGCCACTCCATTCCTGTCTGTAAAATCCCGAATTACGGCTTTGTCTAAGTCTGTAGTCCGCCGAATGCCATGATCTACATAGCAGGCAATGACCCGGTTCAGAGGCACTCGCAACTCCCTGAAGAGGATCGCCAGTAATCCCATCGAGTCCGGACCTCCTGAAACAGCCAGCAAGAATTTGCTATCTTTTACGACCGACTTGGGCAGCCGTCTCTGCACTAGTTCACAGATGTCCGCATCAATAGAATCTTTTAGACCATTAGGAATCATAGCCTTAGAGGAGTGATTCTGCCACAACAATCTTACTGCTTTCTACTGCTTAAGTTCCGCGGAACGGCACTAAAAAATAAAAGACCGCGGCCTTCCGACGGTCTTTTATCTGGGTAGCGGAGGAGGGACTCGAACCCCCGACACCAGGATTATGATTCCCGTGCTCTAACCAACTGAGCTACTCCGCCATTCCTCACGATTAACGAATCGCTTGTGGGCACGTAATTTAGCATAAAATCCGACTATAGTCAAGTTTTCCAGCGCTGTTGCCCCGCCCGAAAGCAATCCCTTTATTCACCTCGAACCATCATCAAAACAAGTATATACTTGACTCAGCCGATTTCTCATCGTACCTTATAACCATGACAAAATCAACGAATAAGACCATCCTGATCACCGGCGGAATCGGCTTCATCGGCTCGCATCTGTGTGAAAGCCTGGCAGCTCAGGGGAATCAAGTCATCGCTTTTGACAATTTCGATCCCTTCTATGAGCGCAGCTTGAAGGACAGCAATGCCGCCTCACTGCGCGAACATCAGATCGAAATCATCGAGGGAGACATCCGCGACGCCGCCGCTCTGACTTCAGCCATCACCGCCCATAAACCAGACACCATCGTACACTTGGCCGCCCGCGCCGGAGTTCGTCCCTCGCTCGAAGATCCTCTGACTTATGTTGACGTCAATCTCGGCGGAACAATCCGGCTGCTTGAAGCCGCTCGCGAGGCCGGCATCCGTAATTTCGTTTTTGCCTCATCCTCTTCGGTTTACGGGATGAGCG
>JAHIZR010000029.1 GCA_018814465.1 bacterium
AATTCCGCTGACAGTCTCGCTGCGCGCCTATCCGAATCCCTTTAATCCGAGCACTACGATTTCTTTTGATTTGCCGCAATCGGGATATGTTTCGCTGCAGGTTTTTGATATGCTGGGACGATTGGTGGAGTCGCTGGAGGGTCGGGTGCTGCAGGCCGGTCCGCATACGACGCAGTTTCACGGCAATGATCTGGCCAGCGGAATTTATTTTGTTCAACTCAAAAGCAATCAGCAGGTCAGTGCGCAAAGAATCGTATTCATAAAGTAGAGTCAATTAAGGTGACTCGATGTATATAACAAGATTGTCCATTTTGCTATTCGCGTTTTGCCTCTGTGTTAATACTTTCGCGCAGGAGACAACGGCGGGAAACAGATTGTTCTCTGAAGCACAGACCGCTTACGACAACGGCCGCTATAACGAGGCGGAACTCGCGGCGCTGCGTGGTGTGCGGGAGGTCGAAGCCGATCCGCTCGCGACGATTCCCTTCCATGTGCTGCTGGGTTTTGTCTATGTCGCGCGCGATCAGACGGAAGACGCCTATCGCGAGTTTGCAAAAGTCGTATCCATCAATCCGGCTTACGAGCTCGATCCGGTTATGACATCTCCGAAAATCCTTGAGGTTTTTCGCAGAGCTAAGAAGGATTACATGGACAACTGGTTGAGTCAGCCGCAGATCTACAGAATGCCGCAGGCGGATGTGCGGCTGGCAGCTTCCGCGCGTTCACTGGTGCTGCCCGGATGGGGACAGTACTACAAAGATCAGAAGATAAAAGGAACGGCCTTCACCGCTTTTCAGGTACTGTCAATCGCCGCCCTGGCCGTATTGCAGGCGGAAGTCAACCGTCGTCATGATGATTACCTGAGCATTCGGGAGCACAACAGTCCCTTTATCGAAGACCGTTATCAGGAATACCGCCGCGCCTACCGCATGCGCAATGCAGCCGGTTATTTTGCGCTCGGAGTCTATATCCTGAATTACCTCGATGCGCTCTACACGCCCGTCGGTAAGAAGAAGTAAGGCTTTGGTCACTCCGTTAAGTAGAGGAGTTTAATATGGACAATAAAACTAGTACTACACGCCGAATTTCACTGAAGCTAGAAGGACCTTCCGTTAAAAATGGTCGCGTACCTATTAATGTACTAGCATCCAAATTGGATGCTCTTCAGACTTCTCTTTACAATGTTGCTTCTACAAAACGAAAGGGGGGCAAACGTGGAAACTGGTCCTCCCATATTCGCAGGTCTTGTGAACTGCTTTTCGTGGAAACAAAACTCGGAAGCCTGGAAGTTATAACTGAATTAGCACCCGCCGATGAATTTGAAGAGGAAGGCATTGATCTAGGTCTTGATAGTATACAGCTTTATCGAAGACTCCTCGAATCAGTGACTAGAAATGACACGGAAGCTTTAATAGGAGATTTCCCCGATTCTGGTGCTCGCGCCAGAGTTCTTAATTCGCTCAAAAAAGTGTTGCCAAATGAAGAAGATGAGTACAACGTACGAATTGGACTTAATGGTAGCAAAGCACAATACGAGATGTCTGCTAGGAATAGGGATTTTTTGAATAAATGTGTTACATTGTGTGAAGATGAGATTATTGACGAAGAATCAATAAGAACCGTTACTGGACGGCTATTCAGAATCGAAATCGAGACAGCAACGCGTAATATAGGCCTGGATGTTGCTAACCGACAGATTAGATGTAGATATCCTGACTCGCTTGAGCAGACAATTTCTCAGTTTATAACCGGTTCGCTTGTTGAGGTTACAGGTCGCGTTTCCTTGGACACTCAAGACAATATCGTTGAGATAACAGAAATTCTCCATATCGACGATATCCAACCTCGTCCAATCATCATGACACAGATTAAGCTTGATCATAGAGCATTAGTTTTCAAGAATCCTATAACAGTGGACTTAGACTTCCGAAATAGCTTATGGATTCACGAGTACGAACCGCTAGGTATCCTGTCCTATGCGAGTACTCGGCGCCAATCACTCGATTTCTTTAGAGAGGAGTTTCTTGTACTCTGGGACGAGATAGCAAACTGTGATGATTCAGAACTAACATATGATGCAGTGGACCTAAAGAAACGAATCAAGTCTATCGTAACAGAGAGGGGGGAATAATTATGGCATCGTTTAAGACAAAAGATCTTGAAAATGCTTTAACCTCAAAGGGATTTAAAAAAGTAAAAACCCATCACGAAATGTATTGGTTGTATTGCAACGGCAAGAAAACTCATATCAGGACACGAATTAGCCAT
Organism: bacterium; assembly: GCA_018814465.1. Lineage (GTDB taxonomy): Bacteria > Electryoneota > RPQS01 > RPQS01 > RPQS01 > JAHIZR01. Next base: position 2,269 of record JAHIZR010000029.1, read on the forward strand.
TCTGAAAAAGAATATGGAGACAACCTTCTTTCACAAATGGCTAAGCAAACAAAACTCCACAGGTCAGAATTTCTTGACTTGGTTGAATGTCCTCTTTCGGAAGAAGAATACCTAAAGAAGCTCATCCAGAGAGGCATTATAATAGTCAGCAGAAATAATTGAGCGTATTAATACTCCTTCGACAGATAATTAACCTCATGACCTATACTATCCACAGAGACTGCCGCCATTTTCGCGGACACCTTCCCTGCCGGCCGCATAAGCAGCAGGGCGTCGTTTGCGAAAGCTGCGGCTATTATGAACCGTTCAAGGAACACATCCTGATTATCAAGCTGGCTGCTGTCGGGGATGTCATTCGCACGACGGTTCTGCTGCGCAAGCTCCGTAAGGAGTTGCCGCAGGCATGGATCAGTTGGCTGACCGAGACGCCCGCCGTGGTGCCGACGCGCGCTTTTGACAAAGATGGTGTGGACGAGGTACTGAAATGGGGACATGACGCGACATTGATCGCCAGATCTACCCCTTGGGATTGGGTCATCGTGCTGGATAAAGACCGTGAAGTCTGCGCGCTGGCGAATCGCTTAAAGACAAAGAAACTGTCCGGCTATCTGTTAAAAGACGGCCTGCCCGCGCCTGCTGATGAACTCGCAACCGATAAGTTCATCACCGGGATAGATGACTTCAAGAACCGCGAAAACACGCTGTCTTATCCGCAGGAAATATTCCGGATTTGCGGCTATGAATGGCAGGGCGAGGAATACCTATTCGACCCGCGACTTGATCAGCCGCTTCCCGAAGGCGTGCCGGCCCGCCAACCTGTTATCGGGTTGAATACCGGCTGCGCGCCGCGCTGGAAAACCCGCTTGTGGCCCTTTGAGTACTGGGAGGAGTTGACCTATCTGCTGAGCCAGAAAGGCTATGCGGTATTGCTGCTGGGCGGACCGGACGAAGACGAACGCAACACCGCGCTGGCCTCCGAAGGCAACGCCGCCTATCTGGGATATTTCCCGCTGCCGCAATTTATCCGGCTTGTGGGCGAATGCGATGTGGTCGTTTCCGCCGTAACGATGGCGATGCATATCGCCATCGGTCTGCAAAAACGATTGGTGCTGTTCAACAATATTTTCAATCCGAAAGAGTTCGAACTGTACGGCCGCGGCGAGATCATCGAGCCGCATCCGCCCTGCGAATGCACTTTTCCGATCTCCTGCGATAAAAACTGCATGTCACGCATTACTCCCGATATCGTCCTCGCGGCAGTGGAAAGACAGGCGGCCGTTCTCAGATGAAAATCGTGCTGATGGGTCCGGCCTATCCGCTGCGCGGCGGCATCGCACAGTATCTTGCCGTGCTCTATGAGAAGCTGCGCGAAGCGGGACATGAAGTCCGCTTCGTTTCTTTCATTAAGCAGTTTCCCGAATGGCTTTTTCCCGGGAAGACTCAACTCGAGCAAAGCGAGCATCTGATCGATGTACATCCGACGGCTAAGTTCGCTCCCTTGGGGATGCTGAGCTGGCGACGGACGGCAAAAGAGATTGCCAAGTATAACCCGGACCTGGTCGTCTTCAAATGGTGGATGCCGTTTTTCGGCCTGGGCTATTGGGCGGTGGCCAGATGGCTGCGCAAGCACACGAAAGCGCGTGTGCTTTTCATTATCGACAATACGATTCCGCATGAAGCGCGTCCCGGAGATAAGTTCCTGACCAAACGCGCCTTCTCGCAAGTGGATTTCTTCATTGCGCAAAGCAAGGCGGTGGAAAAGGATACCTTCGAGTGGTTCCCGAATCTTGAGAAACACCGCATCAAAATGTGTCCGCACCCGATCTACGACTGCTATCCGGCTTTTGATGGCGGCAGACTGGCGGCGAGGGAAGCTCTCGGACTGGCGGCGGATGCAAAAACGCTCCTGTTCTTCGGCTTTGTTCGCGAATACAAAGGGCTGCATCTGCTGCTGGATGCGCTTCCCCTGATTCGCAAGACTCATCCCGGTATTCGGCTGCTGGTTGTCGGCGAGTTCTATGACAGTCGCGACTCTTACGACAAGAAGCTTCAGGAGTTACAGCTTCAGGCGTGCGTTAGCATTCGCGATGACTATGTGCCAAATGAGGAGGTCGGAAAATATTTCGCGGCGGCGGATTGTGTCGTGCTGCCCTATCGTTCTGCTACTCAATCGGGAATCATTCAGGTCGCTTACGCGCTTGACATGCCCGTCATCACTACCGATGTCGGCGGTCTGGCTGAAGTCGTCGAAGACAAAGTAACGGGTTATATTGTTCCGCCTGAAAATCCCGCCGCCCTGGCTGATGCGGTTAACAAGTTTTATGCAGCCGGAGGACGTCCGGCCTTTGAAGATAATGTCAAACGGGCGGCCCGGCAGTTCAGTTGGGAAGGCCTGGTAAAAACCTTAACCGAGTTTATTGAAGAGGATAAATCCTGAACGTAGAAGCAATCGAATATGATCCGCTAAAAGCGGTACTGGGCAAGCGCGTCTCCCGCAGTGTGCCGGGACGACGGCTGTTTTATACGGCACTCGGCGCGCTGTTCCTGCGAACATGGCATGCCAAAAAGGAACTGAAGCGCATCGCCAAACAGCGGGATAAATGGGATATTTACGACGCCGGTTCCGGCTACGGACAGTACACCTATATGATGGGCAAGTACTTTCCCAATGCTTCGATCCATGCCGTTGATGTCAAGGAAGAAGAAGTCGAAGCCTGCAACTGGTTCACGCAGCATGTCGGACAAAAAAATACAGAATTCATCGTCGGCGATCTGGTCACTCACCGCAAGCCCGACAGCTTCGATCTGGCGCTGTCGGTCGATGTGATGGAGCATATTCTCGAAGATGAAGAGGTTTTTGCGAATGTCTTTGCGTCATTGCGGAGCGGCGGATTGTTTCTGGTGCTGACGCCCATTGCCAACCACGCGCATGAACCTGTCCCGGAAGACGCCAGCTTTTCCGCAATCGGCGAGCATGTCCGCGAGGGCTATACTGAAGAAGAATTCCGCGAAAAAATGGCGCGCGCCGGATTCGTCGTCGAGAAGATGAAGCGCACTTATGGTCCTGTCTTCGGCAAGTTCGCGTGGTGGATTCTTCAGCGCATCCCCATGCAATTGCTGACGGTTTCAAAACTGTTAGCAGTCCTTGTTATTCCGCTGATGATCCTGTTGTATCCCTTCGCCGCGCTTGCAATGTGGCTGGATACGATTGTGCATAATGGGAAGGGCGGCGGCTGGCTCCTCCTCGCCAAGAAACCGTAAGAACAACTCCTGACAGATAAGGCAAAGGCACGCGACGAGCGTGCCTTTCTGTGTTTAGTGCGAAATCATTTGCATGGTTGAAAAAGAATCACTGCGGTTGATAAGCTTCAACAGGGGTTGATTTGCGGTTGATAGTTTTCCACATCCACCTTTGGGGTCATCTTTATAAACGCATGTTTCTGAATCAGTTTAATGTCTCATTAGTACTTGTCTCGCTTGGCTTATGGATTGCGATTCGTGCTGACAGCTTGAAATTTGAAATGAACGATGAATGAATATGAAGGAGCACGTATGAAACGGCTAAGCATGACTTTGATCCTGCTGTTGGGATCAACGATGATCGCTTTTGCTTGGAGCTTTAGCGACATCAGCAATAATGAAATGGCATGGGATGATGTAATTACCGCTCCAGGTCCCTATGCAAGCTGCGTGGCCTGGGGAGATGTTAATGGTGACGGAAGCGCCGATCTGTTTGTCGGCAGCGCTTTAGGAAACCATTCTCAACTCTATTTGAACAGCGGCAACGGGCGCTTCACAGACGTTTCCGACGAGTGGAACACAGAGCGCTTCGCAAATATCCGCTCAGCCCAGTTTGTCGATTATGACGAAGACGGACTGCTTGACCTCTTCCTGATTACCGACAATCCCATACCGCTGGAACTCTATAGGCAGGTTTCAGGCACCCGTTTGGTCAGCGTGCCGCTTGACTTGTCCCCGACGGATCTGACCGCGGTCGCGGCCGCTGTCTGGAGTGACATCGATAGCGACGGAGCGCTGGAAATGATTGTCAATGCGATCGGTGACACCCGTCCGGAAATGACCGCGCTGGTTGCTGAAGACAACTCGATGACGCTGGCTCGCGACGGGCTCTTCCCTGAAGGGATCGAGCATGTCAGCAGCATCAGCATGATTGATTATAATCTCGACGGTCATCTGGATATTCTCGCCGGATCCGAAGCAGGCAGATCGAAATTCTACGCTTATCATCGCGGCGAATATCAGAATATTATTGCCGATCTGGGATTAGCCGCTAATGTCGGCGGTAAAGGTATCGCCTGGGCGGACTTCGATCATAACGGGTATCTTGATTTCGCGACCTGCGGCAGCAGAGTTGAAACTTATCTCTATATGGGATGCGCGGTTGACCGGCAAATCGGTTTCGAAGATGTCCTGCGTCCGCCGCATGTGGTGACCGATCCGCACCCCCTGATGCCCTACATCGAAGGAGCGACTTCGGTGCATGCCGTGGATGTCAACATGGACGGCTGGACGGATCTCTTTTATGTCAATGCCAGATCCGGCAATTTCCTGCTGCTGAATAATCACGGGCAGGGCTGGACTTTTGACAGCCATATCAACACTCAACTGAACTGCGGCACAATTCCGACAACTGCCGCCGCGTGGGCGGACGTGGACGCTGATGGCGATCCCGATCTGGCATTGTCCAAGACCACGGGTGGCATTACCTTGCTGATGAATCAACTGAATATCCAACACGAGTATCTCACGATTAAACTGGCCGAATACACGACGGATACTCCGATGCTGAACTGTCAGGTGCTCGTGAAGTTCCAGAACAGCGCGCGTCTGTGGGCCACCACGTCAATGGCGAATTCCGCTGTCGGCTATGACAACACGGTTTGTCAGTTCGTGAATCCGACTACGGATCACAGCCGGATTCTGAATATGACGGTAATCTGGCCGTCCGGCGCGTTCTCGGTCTATGATATCGATGATCTAACGCTGTGGGGCGAGACCGTCATTCGTCCGCCGCAACTTAGTCCCGGCGACCTTAACGGCGATGATAATCCGGATACGTTCCTTGAGCCGCAACCGGCGCTGATGGCGACTCTGAATAATACTCCGAATCCGTTTAATCCGACCACAACCTTGAATTACACCGTGCCGGAAGCGGGCTGGGTGGACCTGTCGGTGGTCAATGTCCTCGGACAGGAAGTCATGAGTCTGGTTTCCGGCTATGCGGAGGCGGGCGTCCATTCCGTTCACTTTGATGCGTCCACACTGCCTTCGGGTATGTATGTCGCTCGGATGAACGCCGCCGGGCAGACGATGCTGCACCGGATGATCTTAACCAAGTAACCACAATTATATGCAGGGCCGAAGGTTTCCTCCCGTCCTTCGTGTCCAACATGCGCCCCCTGCGGTACGCAACGCAGGGGGTTTGTTTTTGTCGAAAATTGGCTGTAGATTATAAGCATGAAACACTTCGCCATAATCCTCCTCTTCACCTGCGCATGCTTTGCTCAGCCCTATGAGCCCATTATCCTGCTGGATGTGACGGGGGAGATTGGGGATCAACTTGGATTCGCAATGTTGCTTCCTGTGGGAGATCAGAATGAAGATGGCAAAGACGAAGTTCTGACGTGGGTGTCTTTGGACACGTGGCGGACTGAGCTTCGACTGTTTTGGGGCACAGACGATGGAACGACCGAGTACGTTCAATTTGGACGAGTAGATAGCACAGAGCTTGACTACTTCTGGGATGATCCACGATTCACTGTTGCGGCCGGTGATGTTGATGGTGATAGCCAAGCCGATTTGTTCCTTGACTTAGCACGCCGAACACCACAGCATACCGTTGAATACTGCCTGGTACTATTCCGTGGTGGAAGTGAGTTCGACACCATTCCTGACTGGTTTGGAGAATGGGGGAACATGCAATTCACGACGAACGTAGGTGATTATGATGGGGATGGGCGGGATGATGTGACGCGGCGGCCCTTGAACGGGAACTATTTCGGCTTCTATCGCAGCGATAATCCTATGCCGAGTGTGCCGACGTGGACACATACCCCCAGCATTGAGCATATGGGTTTTGGGGATGTCAACGGGGACGGGTTTTCGGACTTCGGGATGTCTTACGTATCAAACAATGTATCCCAAGTGGACCTATTTTTAGGATCACCGGAAGCCGACTCACTGCCCGGCTACATCTATCAGTGGGGTTCAATACCTCAAGAGTTTAATAAACGATTTCACTTTATCGGCGATGTCAATGGGGACGGTTTTGATGATCTGATCTCCGAATTTATTTCGTGGTTTACGGGGACAGAGAAACGTCTTTATTTGGGCGGGAATCCTATCGACTTTGTCGAGGACGATACATTCTTTCATGAAGCGATACCTCTGAGACATATCGGTCTTGGTGATATTAATAATGATGGTTATGACGATTTTGCTGTTTATGGTACTCCCGATGATTTTGGAACAGAGGGATTTGAGATTTATCTTGGTGGTGATCCACCTGCATTAGAACCGGTTTATACATTGCTGAGTCCGTTCGAGGGAATGAACATGCCCTACCGTATCGGTCCGGCGGGTGATTTCAACGGGGACGGGATCGACGACTGGATGTTCTCCTGTTATGAAGGCGGGGAACGGCGGGGACGGATTAT
>JAHIZR010000299.1 GCA_018814465.1 bacterium
GAATCGGAGAACCCATATTGAACAGCGCATAGCACAGACCGCCGCCGATCCCGGTAATCAGATAATACTTCAGGAACTCGCCGGAGCCCCAGACCCGCTCCAGCGCCGACCCGAACATCCACAGCGCAATCATGTTGAACAGAATGTGCGTGAAGCCGCCATGCAAAAACATATATGTCACAAGCTGCCACACGCTGCCGCTGAAAAAGGCGACGGGAATCAACGCAAAATTTCTAACCAACCAGTAATCCAGACCGAACAGGGACTGCGCGACAAAGATCGTCACATTCGCCAGAATCAGAAATTTAACAACCTCGGTCCAAGCCATCCCGGCGGGCACAAAATTCAACTGTCTATTGTAAAGGCTCATGCTTTCCTAATTGAATCATCTCAGAGAATCACTCGATCGCGATTTTCCACAGATAGTTATGGATATTATTGTTATTGCCGGAGCGAATCATAACCCGGTTTTCGCCGGGAATCAATGTATGCTGCAGGGACCATTCCTCGAATCTGTCGAACTCGACAGCTTCCGGTCCGTTATGCGGCCGGTAATTATCGAGGAAGATTCTGCCGTTGACCATCACGGTAACTTCGCTGCGGCCTGAAATGCTGAGCGGATATTTTTTGTTGGAACGATACAGATACAGCTTCAGACTCAGCGGCAGCGCGGAAACTTCTCCTTCCGGCATGGTGAAGATAAACTCGATATAATCACTTCCCGGAGGATTACGATTCGGATCGCCCATCCCTAACTCCCAGCCGAACTTCTGCGAACCGGGAATCTCCTTCACGCGCGGCCCGTGCGTGGCGGAGACCTTCGGCGCATCGCCCTTGAAATAAACTCCAACCTCGTAGCCGATATTACCCTCAGTCATCACGGTGTTTTCGGCTGTGCAGTAGGCCGCAAATTCCAGCATCTTCAAGTAAGTTCCGGTAACCACGGGATTCGCATTGGTCGGCGTAACGGTCAGCCGCACCGGTTCAGGAGAGACATAGTCCGCGACGTCTCCGAACATAATATTAAACACTCCGAACTCGTGCGGAATAATCGCTTCGCCTGTTCCCACCAGCACACTGTCAATAAAGATTTCGCCTTCAACCGGTTCGGTCCGAATCGTAATCTCGCGTCGTGTTTTTTGTTCCTCGATCAGGGTGAAGAAAATAAACTGTGATGAAGCCGCCCGGCTCACTCGCACCGCTTGTTCCTGAGGTGTGCAGGTGTATCCTTCTAATTCCGCCCGAATCGTATAAGTTCCCGCCTCCAGCGTCAGCGTTGTGGGAGTTTTCTCCTCTTGCAGCTTATCGTTGACATAGATAGTGGCCCCCGCTCGAGAACTCGATATCTCCACCGATCCCATAATCTTATCCTGTACGCGAGGAGTCGTTTCCGGTTTTGTTTCCGGCGTCGTTTCCGGAGTGGTCTCTTCCGCGATTTTCGCCGTTATCGTATCCACACTCTGCGGAGCCGGTCTGGGGACATCCCAAGGCATCTCTTCCCGCACCCGCTCTTTAATCGATTGTTCCTTTGGCGGAACCACACGCACCTGTCCCTCGTCCTCCGCTTCGACCGTTTCGGTAATCGCCGAATCCTGCATAGCTATGGTTTCGGTCTCGACGACGGTAAACCTGAGCGTGTCCGCTCGTCCCGGTCTGACCTCCACCACCTGAACGAAGGGTTCCACCGCCTGACTTGGATGCTTGATCATGACCGAGTGCTTGCCGCGCCCGACTTTCAGCACAGCGCCGCTTCCCGGCATCCCGGTCGGCTGCAGATCAAGCCATATTTCACCTTGCTTCAGATCTGAGACAACCACAACGGTTCCGGTCGCGCCCGGCCAATAGGCCTCGTAAAGCAAGTAACCTCCGAGTCCTAAGACCCAGAACGCAAGTATCCAACTGACAGTACGCATGCTATTAAATATAAACTTATATCCCAAAAAAGCAACTGTATTGATCCACTCTTTTTATCAAAGGCAATCAACAGACAGGAATAAAAACAGCCGTGAATCACCACGGCTGTTATCAAACTTGACTGTAAATAGCTGAGTTAATGGTCGTCGCTGACCAGCACCTTAAAGAAAAAGATATCCTCGGTCATCGGGTGGCTGTAGCTGAGAGCCTGAGTTGTTGTCAGCAGAGTCCCGGCCCCGGGCACGAAATTCGGGTTTGTGTCGCCATAAACCCGATACCAGATCTCGCCCTGTTCCGGCTGTCCGCCGCCGCCGGTTGACACTTCCTCCCACCTCACAATCACATCTCCCCCTGCAAATTCCAAAGCCGCTGTAATCACTGCCTCATCCGGCACCAGATTGTCCACTGAATAGCCGGAGTCAATCGCCGAATCATAATAAACGAGCGGATTGGCTGTCTCTGCCGATACAAAGAACGTTGACCAATAAATCCCTTCCGAAGAGGAGTCGGCCAGCGTCGGCACGATTGCCGCATAAGTCTCTTCGCCGCGCGCCGGAACGGTAGCTACATACTCCCATTCGCCCGGAGGCCAGTCCAGATTTTCCCGCTGTGTCCTGATCGGATTATCCACCAAATAAGCATCAATCCTCCGGTATAAACTGTATCCCGTAATTGTCGGATCGCCGCCGCACAGCGCATCATAGGAAACACCATGCCAGCGGGCTCTGACCTGTCGTCCTTGGTCATTGCCCACATCTGTAATGGACGTAATCCCCGGATGGAGATAAGAATACTTAAAAACATTGATACTGTTTGCGATGAAAACAAGGCTTTCGCCTGCAATAACAAAGCCGTAATCCGGCGTCACTCTCACGTCGTTCATCGTGTGACTTCCGGCAACAAGTGTATCGCCGTAGAAAACGCTCCATAGACTATCGCCCACATCGTTCGTCTTCAACAGCCAGTATCTTCCGATCGTGCTGAACGAAGTAGTGATACCGCCCAGAATAAAGCCGCCATCACCGGTCACATCAACCGCATGCAGGACATCATGCTGAGCGCCATCGTAAGTCTTCCCCCACAGGCTATCCCCATCGGCACTCACCTTTATCAAAAAGCCTTCTTGTGTCACTGTTGTTTCCGAATACCGCAATCCGCACACTACCAACGATCCGTCATCAAGCAGGACGGCATCCCGCAGATAATCGCCCGGTGTACCGCCGAAAGTTTTACTCCACAGTGAATCGCCATTCTCACTGATTCTGACGATCCAAGCATCCGCGTTGCCTCCGGGTGTAACTCCGAAAGAGCTGGTGCTCCCGATCAACAGATAGCCTCTGTCTGCTGTCTCCAGAACCCTTTGGCATACGTCACTGTACTGTCCTCCAAAGGCGCGCGTCCACAGGGTGTCGCCATTGCTGTGCACCTTCACGATATAGAAGTCCTGTCCGCCGCGCCCTCCCGTATAGGTATAACCAGCTAAAACTTGATACTGATAAACCGTTTCGATAATGGAATAGCAGACATCGTCCGAGACGCCGCCATGTCTTTTAGTCCGAACGGTATC
>JAHIZR010000300.1 GCA_018814465.1 bacterium
ACGAAGCACTATGAAGTTGCAACAGCTATTCCGCCCGAGAGAACAGCTTTAAAACTTGGGGGAACTGTCCAACAGCAAGATTATGCAGTCATCTATCGAATGAAAACCAATTCTATTCAATCTGAAAATACCGTTCAATAATCCCAGCCGAAGCTACTATGAAATTTCCCGCTGAACCTTTCCGAATTAAAGTTGTCGAACGAATCCGTCAAACCACGCGCGATGAAAGAGAGCAGTGCCTGCAAAAAGCGGGCATGAATGTTTTTTCCATAAAGTCCGATTCCATTTATGTTGACCTCTTAACCGACAGCGGCACGGGGGCGATGAGCGACGAGCAGTGGGCGGGGCTGATGGTCGGGGACGAGAGCTACGCCGGCTCGCGCAGCTATTTCAAGTTCGAAAAAGCGATTCTTGATATCACCGGTTACAAAGAAGTCATTCCCACGCATCAGGGGCGCGTCGCCGAAAACCTGCTCTTCTCCACGATCTGCAAGCCCGGCGATATTGTCCCGAATAATACTCACTTTGATACGACGCGGGCGAATGTCGAAGCGAATCACGCGGAAGCCTGCGATCTGCCGGTTAAGGAAGCCCTGCAGCCGTCGCTGGAGAAACCGTTCAAGGGGAATATGGACGTCAAGAAACTGGATGCCCTGCTGACCGAAAAGCGCGATAAGATTCCCATGGTCGTGATGACCGTGACGAATAACTCCATGGGCGGCCAGCCGGTCTCAATGGAGAATATCCGCGAAACGTCGAAGGTGTGTAAGAAGCACGGCGTGATGTTCCTCATTGACTGTGCGCGCTTCGCCGAAAACAGCTGGTTCATTCATGAATTGGAGAGCGGCTATAAGAATAAAGAGATTATCGATATCGCCCGTGAGCTGTTTTCTTATGCGGACGGCTGCTGGATGTCTTCCAAAAAGGATGCGCTCGTTAATATCGGCGGCTTCATCGCTCTGAACGATATTGAGCTTACCAAGCAAATTCAAAATAAGCTGATCCTGATCGAAGGCTTTCCGACATACGGCGGCCTGGCCGGACGTGATCTGGAAGCGATTGCGCGCGGATTATATGAAGGCCTGAATCAGGACTATCTGCAGTACCGCACGGCGCAAGTCAGGTACTTGGGCGAAATGCTGCTCGAAGCGGGCATCTCGATTGTCCGCCCGGTCGGCGGTCATGCGGTATTCATTGATGCCAAACATTTCGCGCCTCATATCCCGCAGGAACAATTCCCCGGTGTGGCATTAACCGTAGCGATGTATCGCGAAGGCGGCATTCGCGGAGTCGAAATCGGTTCTCTGATGTTCGGCAAAAATGGCTCGAACGGCAAAGACTCGCATCCGCCGCTGGAACTTGTAAGGCTGGCCGTGCCACGCCGTGTCTACACAACCGCGCACATGACCTATGTAGCGGAAAAAATAATCGAAATCTTCAAGCAGCGCGAAAAGATGAAAGGACTGCGGCTGACTTACGAAGCACCCATGCTGCGCCATTTCACAGCCCGCATGGAGGAGATCGATTAAGCCCGACGGCGCCAAGGCAGTTTTTATCACCGGCTGTTCCAGCGGCATCGGACGAGCTTGTGTTTTGCGCTTCGCGGAAGCGGGATTCAATGTCGTCGCGACGGCACGCAAGATGGAAACTCTTCGTGACCTTGCACAGTTGAATGAGAAATACTCAGGCGAAATCCGCGCTGCCCAATGCGACGTGACTTCGGAAGAGAGCAGACTGACGGTTGTAAGATTTGCGCGCGAAACATTCGGTTCGATTGATATTCTGATCAACAATGCGGGCTTCGGATTATTCGGTCCGATCGAATTGCTGGCACTCGATTCCGCTCGCCATCAGCTCGAAGTAAATGTATTTGGTCCGATGCGGCTGGCGCAGCTTGTTATTCCGGGCATGAGGACCAATGGCTGGGGAAGGATCATCAATGTCTCTTCGCTCGCCGGGCGAATGTATGTGCCGATGGGCGGCTGGTATTCAGCTTCCAAATATGCGATGGAAGCTCTCACGGATGCGCTGCGGTTGGAGCTGAGTCCCTTCGGTATCCATACAGTTTCGATCATGCCCGGACCGGTCGAGACAGGATTTGTCTCGAATATTCAGACGCCTGTTCGCGATGCGAAGGATATCCCGGATGTTTATCGCAGGATCGGTAATACGCTGCGCGCGAGAAACGATGGGCACCGGCATGGTACGGTTTCCGCCGACCGAGTGGCGGAGGTTGTTTTTAGAGCCGCGACCACGAAGAAGCCGAAAACCCGCTACCCGATTACGACGCAGGACCGGATGAGCTTATGCATGAAAAAACTGTTTTCGGATCGCGCCTGGGATAAGTTATTAGTGTCTTTTTATAAATTGGGTGATGCGATTCAACCGAGGAAGGAGAACCACACCGCTTGAGCACACGCGCAGTCTTCTTTGATTTCGACGGAACATTGATTGATTCGATGCCGGCACATGTTTCGGCCTGGAGTGAAATCCTGAAGGGAATCGGCATCGATCTTGAAGATAAATATTTCGAGATGCATGAGGGAGAGAAGGCCGAAGATACGATCGACACTCTGCTGCGGGAGAACGGCATTGAGATGTCCGACGCTGAGCGGGATGAATTGATTGACCGCAAGCGCGCGCTCTACCGGTCGCGCGCGCCGAAGGGATTGATCCCGGAGGCGCGAGCACTGGTGAATGCGCTGCGCGAGCGCGATATCTTTTGTGACATCGTCACCGGATCGGTGAAACGCAATATGACCGCCGTGCTCAGCGACGAGGAGCTGGCTTTGTTCCGGAATATCATTACACCGGATGATTATCAGCGAGGGAAGCCGCAGCCCGATCCGTATCTGACGGCGCTGAAAGCTTCCGGCTTGGTTCCGGGTGCTTGTCTTGTTCTGGAGAATGCTCCACTGGGAATCCGTTCCGCCAAAGCCGCCGGGTTATACACCCTCGCGATTACAACGACCCTGCCGCCCTATGTGCTGAATGACGCGGACAGGATTATTTCGTCTTTTCAAGAACTCATTGACTCCATAAAACCATAAGGACTTTTAATCGTGCTGAATAAGAACGCCATCACTATTGAACGTCACATCATCGACCAGCAGGAACGTCATCCCGGAGCCACGGGCGCGCTGACCAGACTGCTGCACCAGATCGCGTTATCCTCGAAAATGATTACGCATGAGGTGCGCCGCGCGGGTTTGCTGGATATTTTAGGTGACGCAGGTCATACCAATGTTCAGGATGAAGACGTGCAGAAACTGGATGTGATTGCCGATGAAGTCATCTACCGGAATCTTGATCATGCGGGAGTCTTATGCTGCATGGCTTCCGAAGAACGCGCGAAGATGATTCCGATTCCTTCCCAATTCGACTGCGGCAAGTACACATTGGCTTTCGATCCGCTGGATGGATCGACGAACATCGACGCGAATGTAAGCGTCGGAACCATCTTTTCCGTGCATCGCAAAATCAGTCCCGGCGAGCGCGGCACCGAGGAAGATTTGCTGCAGCCGGGCTATAAGCAGGTTGTCGCGGGCTATGTGGTCTACGGCAGCTCGACGATCATGGTCTATACGGCGGGGCACGGTGTGCAAGGATTTACACTCGAACCTTCGATCGGCGAGTTTCTGCTGTCGCATCCGAATATCCGCATTCCCAAGCGCGGGAAAATTTTCAGTGTGAACATGGGCAACTATCATTATTGGACAAAGGGTGTGCAGAAATATGTAGACTATCTCACCACGCCCGACAAAGAGGGAAAGAAGCCGTATACGAGCCGTTATATCGGTTCGATGGTGGCGGATGTGCACCGCACGCTGCTCTACGGCGGAATCTTTATGTACCCGCTCGATATGAAAGATCCCAAGAAGCCCAGAGGCAAACTGCGGATGCTGTACGAAGCGGCGCCGATGGCGAAGGTTATCGAGCAGGCGGGAGGGCTGGCGACCAACGGAACCGAGAGTCTGTTGGAGATTGTGCCCAGGGACCTGCATGAGCGGACGCCGCTGTTTGTCGGGTCGTATGATGATGTGATGGAAGTCGGCGAATACATCAAAAAGTACGACGCCGAAAAAGCCTAAGACCTCGATCGTTCCCCGAAACCCCGCTATTTAAGGCGGGGTTTTGTTTAGAGGCAAATGCTATATGATTTGCGAGGTGGAAATATTTTTTTGACCAAACGAACTCAAGGAAGTGATTGAAAAAAATAGAAATAAGAAATTTGAAATAGGAAGTCGGAACGGTTAAAATCGGCATGTAAAAGGTATGAAATATAATTCATGAGATATGAATACAGGATGTAATATACGACATTATTTTGTGAAAGTCAAGTGTTGGTTGCTTATAGCAAGAATATCAAATAATTAACCGGAAGACCGTTTTCATGCGAGTTCCTTTCATACGGACTATCACGATTATTCTTAGCGGGTTGCTGGCGGTGGGTTCGTCGGTTGTGGCCCAACCGCTTGAGGTGATCTGGGATCGCTCGGGCAACGATCCCGATTCGCATTTCGGGATGGTAATGTTCCCCTTAGGCGATCAAAACGACGATGGATTTGCGGACTGGGGAGTCGCGTCTGTATATGGGAACGTGCAAGTGGAATTGTTTCATGGCGGCAATCCGCCTTCCGAAACACCATACTATATCATCGAGTTGCCTAGTCCGGATGCGCAGATGTGGTGGTCAAGTTCCATAGGAGACCTAAATGGAGATAGCTATATAGATTTACAGACAGAGATTTATTCTCCCTCACAGAATCCATCCATATATAACGATATCTATTGGGGCGGACCTCAACCACAATTTGCTTTTAGATATGCTATATCAGATTACTCGATTCGAAATAACGGGTCTGCATTCAATTTTAATGGTGATAACTTTGATGATATATATATATATAGCCACAACGAAGATAGAGGAAAGGTATTGTATGGCGGAGTTGCAATGGACACGATACCCGATTGGGAATTGACGACTCCCGATGGTGTAATCCAACAAGCACTACCTCTGTCTTTCGGCGATTTGAACAACGATGGGTTTGACGATTTTATCAGTACCGATTTGAATACTAATCAAATCTGGGTGTTTACAGGTTCTGTTAATCCTGATACTATACCCGCAGTTACCTTAACGGATATAGATGTGATCAGACAAGCGATATTGAATGATCTGAATGGTGACGGTTTTGATGATTTGATCGTTATCGAAACCACTGGGCAGGTTACTGTCTATCTTGGCAACGAGGAATTATTGCTCGAACCTTCCTTTGAAGTGGATATTCCCGGCGAGGTTGCCTTGCCGAGATTTCACAGCGCTGGAGACTTTAATGCGGACGGATACAATGATTTTATGACAACGGACTATAGCTGCAATCAGGGATGGGGAGCATTCAATCTGTTTATGGGAACTCGCTGGCCGGAAGTGCAGCACGCGTTTACCCTCAGAGGGAGAAGCGAAGTGCCATTCTTAGTGGGTATTAAATGGGCGCTTGGACCGGGCGACATTAATGGTGATGGTATTGATGATATCATCATCGGTGCCGAAAACAACGACGCGGATGGTCATCGCGGGCGAGCAGTCGCAATGGCGGGAGATTCTACGTCTTTCACTGTTCCTGTGAGTCAACTACCACCCGCTACCCCTCTGGAGTTTGATGTCTCGGTTTATCCCAATCCATTTAATGCTCGTACTACGATTGAGTTTGAGATTCCTTCGAGCAGTTCTCGGATCGAAATTCAGGTGTTCAATACGCTCGGACAAGTGGTTCATTCGGAGAACATACTGGCGATGGGTACGAAAATGAGATACTTTTTGAATGCGGATGATTGGAGTTCGGGAACGTACTTTGTGAAGGTGAAAGCGGGCGTGTTGCAGGGGAGGGAGAAGGTGGTGCTGGTGAAGTAAACTTGAAACGGGAAACTTGAAAGTAGGCGCGGCACAGAGAAGGATTCTGGACGCCCGCGCAGGAACGGAAGATGCGCGGAGTCCAGAATGACACTGTTTAGAGCTCGGCGCTGCAGCGGCTCGAGATCCTTACAGGGTGACAAAGCAGAGGAATGGGATGAGACGGGAAACGTGAAACGTGAATGTAGGCACGGCAAGGGGGCGGAGTTCCTTCGGGTCGCAGATTATGTAATCATAAAGTCTCGAACAGTGCGACCCTCAGGATGACAAGCTTGGAGTACTCGGCGATGCGGCGGCGTGAGAAACCGAACCCCCCTTTTGTCCCCCCAAACCAATCCTTCACTTCGTTCGAGGACAGGGCTTGGGGGGAGATAAGAAAGGACGCACTGCGGTGCAACGCTACCGGGTGCGAAAGGGACTTGGTGATGCGGCGGCGCGAGAAGCAGACCCCCCCTCGTCCCCCCGTGAACGGGGGGAGATAAGAGGGGTAGTGTGGGAATGTATGCGGGATTATGAGTTCGGCGGATTCTTCATCACAAAGAATTCGTAGCCATAGCTGCCCTGATATTTGCGGAACAGAGCGATTTCGGCTTCAACCGAATTGATGATGGCGGTTTCCTCCGCGCCGTAATCTCCGGCAGCGCGGAGCTCCCGAAGTTTCATTTCGAGCGGAGCAAAGTACTCGAACAACCAAGATGAGTCCGGCAGAGTGAAATGATCCAGAATATCGAAGCCGCAATCCGCGATCATTTTCAGGTTGGAGGGGACGCCGGTCATGAGCGGACACTGAGCTGTCAAGAAACCGTGAGCTTCCGGGGGCGGTTCAGGCGTCAACCAGACGATCTCGGTGACCGCGAGGGCGCCGTTCGGCTTGAGCAGGGAGCGCATGACCTGCAAGCCCTCGCGAAAGCCCATAATGCTTAGCGCGCCTTCAGACCAGATCAGATCGAAGGTCTCGTCTTCCAATTGAAGATCAGCCATGTCGGCGAGTAGAACGGAGATTCGATCCGAAACGTGTGCTGTTTGCGCGCGGCGCAGAAGCTCATCGAGATAGGGCTGATGGTTGTCCACAGCCAGAATTGATGCATTCAAATGCCTGGCCAGCAGGAGTGTCGGCGTGCCATTGCCGCATCCGACATCGAGGACGCGCAATTCCCGATCCGCAGATGAAGGAGAGTGCTCAGTAAAGGAACGAAGCGCCCGCATGGTCGAGGCGGTATCGCCGGGGCCGAGGCGGGGCAGGGCAGGGTCGAAAATCTGATAGAAGAAATCAGGCAGTTTGGAAGTCATTGTCATATCCTGTTCGTTATTTAGGTAAAAAGTACATAAAAACCCGGCAATTTGCCGGGCTTCGGGAATAGAAGGCACACGCCACACTCACGACCGTAAAGCCGTGAATAAGGATTGAAGAGGCGAGTGACTTCTTTAAATGACAATGGCCATAGGTGAGTAATATACGGAGTTGAGGGGGAGAAAGCAAGAGATACTCCCCCTACCCCCCCGTTTGTCTGCGGCGAAACGGGGGGGGGAGTTAAGAAAATCCGTTTGTCTTCGACGAAACGGGGGGAGACTGGATGCAGAATCCCCTATGAGCCTATCCAAAATAAGATTCCGGCCGGGTTGCGCACCTTAAATAACACGACAGCAAAAAGATCTCTGTGCTTAGCCCGGCTCGGCGGATTTTTAAACAACGATTTCTTATTTGAGTAGGTTCTTAGCCCGACTCGGTGGAAGATTCGAATCGGATTCCGGGCACCCGGGGACGGGAGCCTCGGGGGTTTAGATTCCGGGCACTCGGGGACGGGAGCCTCGGCGGTTTAGATTCCGGGCACCCGGGGACGGGAACCTCGGGGGTTTTATTATGAGCAGTCGGCCTCGGCGAATTAGTCTGGGGACGGAGGGCAAGGTGGAAGGGGCTTGTATTGAGGCTCCAAGCTCTTGATTCTCATTGATATTATGACTATATTTCTTAATTATCGCGAGAGTGGCGGAACTGGTAGACGCGTCAGATTTAGGATCTGGTGCCCTCTGGGCGTGGGGGTTCGAGTCCCCCCTTTCGCACAGTATTAACAGGAGGTTTCTTGGATATTCAGTTCGAAAAAGAGCAAAAAAGCGCCGTTGAGTTTGAAGTAAAAGTTACGGTTCCCGCCGCAGAAATGACGGAGCGGGTGGAGTCCGGCCTGACGGCTGTGGCGAGGAAGGCAAATATCCCCGGCTTTCGTAAGGGTAAGATTCCACGGAAGATACTCGTGAAGCAGTTCGGTGAAGCGGTCACGCAAGAGACGATTCAGCAGGTATTGCAAGAGTCCTACCGGCAGGCGCTGACCGAGTCCGATATCATTCCCGCAGCTCCCGGCGAAATGAGCGAGATCAACTTCAATCAAGGCGAACCGCTGACCTATACGGTGAAGGTGGAAACCTTCCCAGAGTATGAATTACCGGATCTGGCCACGATTACCATGGAGGAATGGGAGCCGCAGGCCAGCGAGAAAGATATCGACGCATCACTGGAAGGCCTCCGTGAAAACTCGGCTACCCTGATTCCGACGGATGATCCGGTGGATGAGCACTCCGTGGTCGTGATTGATGTGCAGGAGGTTGATAAGACCGGAATTGCCATTATCGGGCGGAATCAGAAAGATCTGCAAGTCGACATGCAGCGGCAGTACTTTGGCGAAGATTTTGCTGCAAAAATTACGGGCAAGCAATGCGAGGATAAGTTCATCTTTGAACTGATCGGCGGAGCGGACGAAAAAGGGGAACCGAAGAAGATCCCCTATGAAGGCGTCGTGCGCAATATTCAGCGCAAGGAACTGCCCGAGATCGATGAGCACTTCGTGCAGTCCATCAATCCGAATCTGAACACGGTCGAAGAACTGCGCGCGGATTTAAAGAAATATCTGGAAGCCCGCGCGAAGTATCAAGCGCGCCAGCAGCTGTATCGGGCTGTGGCGGACGAACTGCTGAAGAGAGTGGATTTTCCGGTGCCGCCGCGCATGTTGGAGGATTATCTGGATCGGATGGCGGAGGATGGCGTCAAGTCCGCCGGGAAAACGCCCGATGAGGAACAGGTCAAGAAGTTCAAGGAAAACTACCGGACGTCAGCGATCTGGAACCTGCGCTGGTATATGCTGCGCAGCAGGCTGATTCAGGAAAAAGAACTGAAAGTCGACAAACAGGATATAAAGACCGAAATCGAACGGCTCGCGCTCATGCAGCAGGTCAGTCCGAAGGAATATGAGAGCCGTCTGACACCCGATCAAAGACAAGGGATCGAGGACGACCTGATCGAGCGCAGAGTATTCGATTATATCACCAACCAGATCCAGGTAACCCCCAAGCAGATTTCCATCGAGGAATTCGAAGCGGGCGGACCCGGATCGAAGATCGTAAACGAGTAGAAACCTTCAGGAGAGAAGCAGATATGGCATTAGTCCCCATGGTCGTCGAGCAGACGGGTCGCGGAGAACGGGCTTATGATATTTAT
>JAHIZR010000301.1 GCA_018814465.1 bacterium
ATGCGCAGATTGAACGGCTGCTGCCGGTGCTTGAGGGGCTTGGCGACCGCATCCGGATTCCGGTTTCGGTTGATACGAGTTCGGCGCAGGTCGCGGGAACCTGTATCGCAGCGGGGGCCTCGATTGTGAATGATATCTCGGGATTTCGGAATGATAACAGATTGCCGGCGGTCTGCGCGCAAGCCCGCTGCGGAGTCGTGCTGATGCATATCAAAGGCATGCCGAAAGATATGCAGGATAATACGGATTATTCGGATTTGCTTGCCGAAGTGTCGGCGTCTCTTCGGGAAAGCTGTAAGATCGCCGTCGCAGCAGGCGTTCCGCGGGAAGCTATTGTTGTTGATCCGGGAATCGGTTTTGGCAAGAATTTTCGGCAGAACTACCTGCTGCTGGGAAAGCTTCGCGCATTGCAGGGGCTTGCACAGGGAGTGCTGGTGGGAACTTCGCGCAAGGCATTTACAGGAGAGTTCAGCGGTCTGCCCGCCGAATCGCGTCAATACCCCACAGCCGCAACGGTGGCGATTTCAATCTTGAACGGCGCCGATATTGTTCGCGTGCATGATGTATATGAAATGAAGCAGGTGCGAGACATCTGTGACCGATACCGTGAAGTCAACACTCCCAACGCCTGAGTACGAAATCAAACCGCTGACGGCGGATCATTTGCATGAGGTGGTGAAGATCGAGAAGGCTTCATTCAGCGATCCGTGGCCGGAAAGCGCTTTCCGCAATCTGATGATCCAGACGAGAAACAACTGGGCGATTCTGATCGGCGGAGATGTTGCCGGTTATTTGGTGACGCAGTGGGTGTTGGATGAGATTCATATCCTGAATCTCGCTGTGTCGGAACGTTTTCGGCGGCGGGGGCTGGCGGCGGCTTTGATGTCGTTCCTGATCAAGTCGGGTCAGAAGAAAAAGAGCCGCGATATGTATCTGGAAGTCAGAGCGTCCAACGATGCGGCGCGCGCACTCTATGCGAAATTCGGTTTCTCGCCGTTAGGAATGCGGAAATCCTATTACGCCGATGGTGAGGATGCGATGGTGCTGCATAAGCGCATCCCTCGAAGCAGAGAAAAAGGAGAAGAGTGATAAATGGCGATTGAATGGTTCAAACGGGATGAAGCGGCCTTTTCACCGACTCAGAAGAAGACATCGGAAGATGCCCTCTGGATTAAGTGCGATTCGTGCAGTGAAATTGTCTTCAAGCGCGAATTGGAGAAAAAGCTGCTGGTCTGTCCGAAGTGTTCGAATCACTTCGCGATGGACGGCGAGAAGTATATTGAAATACTTACGGACAAGGATTCGTGGACTGAAATCGGCGCCAATTTGAGATCTCAGGATCCTCTGTCGTTCCGGGATCAGAAGAAATACAGCGAACGGCTCAGCTCTGCCATCAAGACCACCGGCAAGAACGAGGCCATAACGGTTGGCAGATGCACGATCGACTCGATTTCCGTCGTGCTGGGCATTATGGAATTTTCTTTTATGGGCGGCAGTGTGGGGAGCGTCGTCGGCGAGAAAATCGCCCGCGCGGTCGACACCGCGATTCAGGATCGCAGCGGATTGATCTTGATTTCGCGATCAGGCGGGATGCGGATGCAGGAGGGGATGGTCTCGCTGATGCAGATGGCGAAGGCCAGTGTTAAGCTGACGCAGCTAAGTGAAGCGAAGCTGCCGTACATTTCGATTTTGACGCATCCGACGACCGGCGGCACGACGGCGAGTTTCTCGATGCAGGGGGACGTGATCATCGCGGAGCCGGGAGCGCTGATCGGTTTCGCCGGACCGCGAGTGATAAAACAGACCATCGGACAGGATTTGCCCGACGGATTTCAAAGGAGCGAGTTTTTGCTGGAGAAGGGTTTTCTTGATCGTGTTGTGCATCGTAAGGATCTGCGGCAAACGGTTGTGCAGGTGCTCCGCTTCGCGATGAAGGATAACGATTCCGCATGAGCATATCCCCAATATCATAGGGGGAATTGTGCCCCGTCTCGCCGAGCCGGGCTAAGCACAGAAATTGTCCGGCAATCGAGTCCCAAAAGGTGCGCAACCCGGCCGGAATCTTTTCTCTTTACTAAATGCTTGCCAAACTTCAGCCAAGTCCCTTCAACAACGTGAGTTCATAGTTTATTTCTGAGATGTATTCATGAGAATCCTGATCTCCAATGACGACGGCATTCATGCCGTGGGCTTGATTGAGCTGGTCAAGGCTTTGCATGGCTTGGGCGAGATCTGGGTTGTCGCGCCGGACCGGGAGCAGTCCGCAGTCGGTCACTCGATCACGCTGTCCGAACCGATTCGTTTGTATCCGGCTAAAGTTGAGTTTGCCGATTATGCGTTTGCGATCAGCGGCACTCCGGCGGACTGCGTGAAGCTTGCGATCACGGAACTGATGCCTGAACGCCCGGATATCGTTATTTCGGGAATCAATCGCGGCGAGAATACCGGGATCTCGGTGATCTACTCCGGCACGGTGTCGGCGGCGACGGAAGGAACGATCAACGGAATACCTTCGCTGGCGGTCTCGCTTGACTCCTTTACTTCGACGGATTACTTGTATGCGGGGAAAGTCGCCCGACGATTCGCGGAAGTTGCTTTCACAAATGGACTGCCCGACGGAACCTTGCTGAATATCAATGTTCCCGCGCTTCCTCCCGAACAGATCAAGGGAGTGAAGGTCGCGCGGCAGGGAAGAGCGCGCTTTCAGGAGACGTTTATCGAGCGCGATGATCCGCGCGGCAGACGCTATTACTGGATGGACGGGGATAAAGTCGCGCATGCGGAGACGGATACGGATGGCGCCGCGTTGAAGCAGGGTTATATTTCTGTTACACCGATTCGTCTCGATTTAACACATCACGCATTCATTGATGAGATGAAGCTTTGGCCGTTTCAGCTTGAGGAACTTGCCGCCGGATGACGCATACCGAACGCATCGCGATCCTTGACTTTGGTTCGCAGACGACGCAGTTGATTGCGAGAAGACTGCGCGAACTGGGAATCTACTGCGAGATTCTGCCTTTCAGTACCGAGACGGAGGCGGTGCTTACTCGCGAGACGCGGGGGATAATTTTTTCCGGGGGTCCGTCGAGCGTACTCTCGAAGGACGCGCCGAAGCCGGACAGCGCGCTTTACGAAAGCGGTTTGCCGATGCTGGGTATCTGTTACGGCATGCAGTTGATGGGGCAGTATTTCGGATCGCCGGTCGTTCCGGGCGCGCAGGGTGAATTCGGACCGGCCCGGATTTCACTCGACAAGAGCAGCGGATTCTGGCAGCATCTGGGATCGGCGATGGATGTCTGGATGAGTCACGGTGATCATCTGGAATCGGTTGCCGAGCCGCTGCGGCTGATCGCTTCCAGTGAGTCGGAAATCGTCTCCGCGGTCGCGCATAATAAGCTTCCGGTCTATGGAGTGCAGTTTCATCCGGAGGTGACGCATACGGTTCGCGGCGCCGAACTGCTGAAGAATTTCGCTTATGAGATTTGCGGCTGTACGGGCGGCTGGTCGATGGAGTCTTTTATTGACAGCGCCGTCAAAGACATTCGCCATACGGTTGGGGATAAGCCTGTCTTATGCGCATTGTCGGGCGGACTGGATTCATCCGTGACGGCAAAGCTGCTGGCGAAGGCGATTCCGGGACAAGTGGTCTGCATTCATGTCGATACGGGATTGAATCGCAAGCATGAACGTCAGCAAGTTGAGGAGATGTTCAAACGTGAGGGAACGGTCGAGCTCGATGTGGTTGACGCCGGCGCGGAGTTCTATGGCGCGCTTGCTGGCGTGACGGATCCGGAACAAAAGCGCAAAATCGTCGGGCGTGAATTCATCGAAGTCTTCCAGCGCGAAGCGGCGAAGTTAAAGGATGTCAAGTTTCTGGCTCAGGGCACGCTTTATCCGGATGTGATCGAAAGCGTTTCGGTGCGGGGGCCGTCCGCGACGATTAAGTCTCATCATAATGTCGGCGGACTGCCGGAGAGTCTGCACATGACATTAATCGAGCCGTTAAGAGAGTTATTCAAGGATGAAGTGCGGCATTTGGGCGGGCTGCTTGAATTGCCCGATGAAATTCTGCACCGGCATCCCTTTCCGGGGCCGGGACTCTCAGTGCGGGTCTTAGGGGAAGTGACAAAAGAGCGCTGTGATATTCTGCGGGAAGCGGATGCGATTTACATGGAGGAATTAGTGAAATCCGGCTGGTATCGCAAGACCCGGCAGGCCTTCGCGGTGCTGCTTCCGGTGCGGTCGGTCGGCGTGATGGGAGATGAACGGACCTATGAGAACGCCTGTGTTTTGCGGGCGGTTGACACGGACGATTTCATGACGGCGAAGTTTACCGAGTTTCCCTATGATTTGCTGGCGAAGATAGCCAGCAGGATTGCGAATGAAGTGCGCGGCATTAATCGCGTAACTTATGATATCAGCACCAAGCCGCCGGCGACGGTGGAGTGGGAATAGCTGGAATTTTTTTGATGAGCTCAGAGAGAATATAATATGTGCGGAATAATCGGATATGCGGGATCGCGGGATTCGATTTCCATTCTTATCAGCGGACTGAAAAGAATGGAATATCGCGGCTATGATTCCGCGGGTGTGGCCGTTATCGGAGCGAACGGCATCGAAATAGAAAAAGATGCTGGCAAAGTTGCGAATCTCGAAAAGCTGTTGAGCAAGTCCAAGATCAAAGGCACAACGGGAATCGGACATACAAGATGGGCGACGCATGGTGTTCCCAACCAGATCAACGCGCATCCGCATTCCGATGACACCGAGTCGATCGTGCTGGTTCACAACGGGATCATCGAGAACTACGGTTCGCTGCGCACCGAACTCGAAAAGTCCGGACATCGCTTTACGACGGATACCGATACGGAAACGATCGCTCACCTGATTGCGGAGTTCAACAGCGGAGATTTGGTCGAAGCGGTGCAAAGAGCGTTGTCGCTGGTGCGGGGAACCTATGGCTTGGCGATTCTTTCGAGTAAGGATCCCGAAACGATCGTTGCCGCGCGGCTGGGATCGCCGATGGTGATCGGTCACGGGAAGGGCGAGAATTTTGTCGCGTCCGATCCGGTCGCTTTTATGCACTATACGCGCGACGTCTCTTTTATGGAGGACGGTGAGATCGCGGTGATTACGGCGTCCTCGGTGGAGTACAGAACCTTAAGCAACGAGGTGATTGACAAAAAGCTTGAGCAGTTGACGTTCGATATCGCGGCGATCGAGAAGAGCGGTTATCCGCATTTCATGATCAAGGAAATTTGCGAGCAGCCGAAGACGATTTCGGACTCGATGCGCGGCCGGATTCTGCGGGAAGAGGGAACGGTGAAGTTCGGAGGATTAAGCACGGTGGAGGATGATCTGCGCAAGGCGAAGCGGATTATTCTGCTGGGCTGCGGCACAAGCTGGCATGCGGGACTGGTCGGGGAATATCTGTTTGAGGAATTGGCGGGAATCCCCACCGAAGTCGAGTACGCTTCCGAGTTCCGCTATCGCTCTCCGATTCTGGAGCCGGGAACGATTGTGATGGCGATTTCCCAATCCGGCGAGACGGCGGATACCTTGGCGGCGGTGCGCGAGGCAAAACGTTATGGCAGTCCCGTTATCGGAATTTGCAACGTGGTCG
>JAHIZR010000302.1 GCA_018814465.1 bacterium
ACAGATTCCTTTAGCCTACGGCATCGGCAGTCAACTGCGCAATCGCGACTACGGTTTGCTCTTTGCCTCATTGCTTGCCGTTTCGCCGATCCTGATTGAGTTCTCGCAGGAACTGCGGATGTACTCGATGGTGGCGTGTCTGGCACTATTGCAGGTTTGGCTACTGCTTTACTTACAGCGCGTTTCGTCATGGTCAGGCTGGCTGAGTTTTGTCCTCGTTGCCGTCGCGGGAGTTTATACGCATATCTTCTACTGGCTCTTCCTAATGGGGTTGTCGCTGTCGCTGCTGCGCGCGCGCCCCGCAATCGCGTTGTGGAAAAGCTTCGCCGCGATGGCGATCGTTGTGCTGCTCTATCTGCCCAATGTCATCAACCTGTTTGAATTCACCGAGCGACGCGGCGCGGATTATGCCGTGCATCTGCCCAGCGCGCTGCCGAAACTATTCGCCGCTTTTTCCGTCGGCTTCAACTACTTCCTCTTGCCCGAACTGGGTGCCGTGCGCGCCGTCGGTTGGGAGATCGTACGGAGAAACGCGCTGATCGCGCTCCCGTTGCTGATTGTCGGCGGGCTGCTGTACTGGGGTTTCTTGCAGGCTCATAAAAGAGTCAACCGGTCCGCCTGTCTTTGGTTCGGGCACGAGCTGTTCACGATCCCCGTTCTAATCGCCGTGTCCGCCAGCTTTGTCACCGGGAAGTATTTCCTGCAGCCCAAGTACTTGATCTTCGCGGTGCCGTTCCTGCTGTTGATTTTCATCGAGTCAGCGCGAGCGCTGCGCTCGCTCCCGGTGCGCTGGATCATCGCCGGAACGGGGACACTCGTCTTTTTGATCGCCTTCGTTCACTATACGCAGCCGGACAAGTTCGGCCGCAAAGAAAACTGGCGCGAGGCCGTGCGCTTCCTGACCGAACATTCCACCGGTGGCGAAGCGATTCTCTCGCTGCGTTCGCTTCCGCAAGTCGATTATTACGCTCCCGAGCTCGAACGCAGACTGCTGATTGTGAAACCGCCCCGGAATCCCGCCGTTCTGGACCCGCGCGAGCATGAGAGACTCCGGACTATTCTCCATCATCACAGTGTGATATACTATATCTACTGGGACACCGGCCAGAACGTCTATGATCCGCGCAACCATCTGATCACCGCGTTCGATCGTATCAGCGGCGAGCATGGCGTTTATTCACTCAACCCCAGATTGCAGATCTATATCTGGAAGCCGCCCCCTTCTGCTGAATCGAACTAACAGAAAAGGCCGCGAAATCTCGCGGCCTTTTCTCGAACAGCGGCGGATTATTTATCTCGAATGAAGAAATAGTAATAGACCGTAGCGACGACTGAAAGCTGACTCACAACCTGCACGACATCCGCAATCAATTGCCAAGCCGACCCGTGCACGACAACCGTATCCTCCGGTTTGAGATCTGGAATCAACCGCTTGTCGCCCGTCTTCAAATACTTCTTGACGTTGACTTGAATGACTTCACTTTCTCCGGTCTTGGAATCCCGAACGACCGTGATATCGGACAACCGCGAGCGCTGATCCGGACCTCCGGCAATCGACATGAGCGTAATCAGATCGGTTGTCGCCGGAACAAAATACTGCCCCGGCGCTCTTACTCTCCCCCAGATGTTCACGCGGATTAAAAGCTCGTTATACTCATTTAGATAGTACTGTCCTTCTTCACCGACACGCTGCGCAAAAATCCGGTCCGATCGCACGCGCCCTTCCGTGTAGCCGCTGCCTTGCGCCAGAACAACCGTTGGAATCACGAAGCCTATCAGAGTAATAAGCGTCCAGACTATAAGATGGCGAAATATCGTATGCAATTGCATGAATCCTCCATGGAGTTCATCAATCTGAATAAATAAAGGTTGTAAAGACCGCGGCTCCGGATGTGTTGTCACGGATCGCGTTTAACTGCCAAACGTACGTGCAGTCCTGTTCAAACTCGTTCGCGGTGCCGTCTCGATTCAGTCGAATCGATTCCTGAGTCGTATAGCCCGGAATCAGCGGCGGATCCCACATCACATGCTCGGGTCCGTCGTAATAAGAGTAAACACGGACTTTATACTGCAAAAAGCCGCCCGTTGGATACTGCCAACCCAAGGAGTAATCATCCGGTCCGAGCCGTTCAACCTCGAAATCGAAAGGATTCTCGATCAAAGTGTATCGAATCGTATCCGACCACTCGGAGCGGTTTCCGGATTCATCATACGCCGCGATTTGCCAGAAATAATCGCGCGGCTCGCCC
>JAHIZR010000303.1 GCA_018814465.1 bacterium
ACGATCGCGATCCGGCTGGAACTGAAAAAGTCTTCGATATCCTGTTTAGTATTCATCTGTTTCTCCTCTGAACACAAAGGTCGCCGGACCGCGCTGAAGGATCTGCTTGAAATCCTTGGCGACGGTAATTTCCAGCTTGCCGCCGGGCTGGTTGACTGAAATCGGTCTATCAAAAGCCAAATGTCCGATCGCCGCGCCTGCACAAGCCGTCGCCACCGAGCCGGAACCGCAGGCAAGCGTAATCCCCGCGCCGCGCTCCCAAGCCACCAGTTCGCACTCGGTTTCCGATATCGCCGCCACAAATTCTATATTCGCTCCCTCAGGAAAGGCGCTGTTTTTTTCCAGCAGCGGACCGTACTGCCGGGCAAAAGCGATATCACGCACGGGACCAAAAACCACGCCGTGCGGATTGCCGACATTAACCGGGTATACTGTGAAACTCTTATCGTCGGCGGTCAGTTTCAACGGTTCGAGAGTTTTCTGACTTGCGAAATTCGGCGGCGGCATGGTGGTTTCCACGGTGGATTCATCAATTATCCGCGCGCGCAGCACTCCGCCTCCTGTCTCGATTTTAATCTCACCATCCACCTTATAACCCTGCGCTTTTATAAACAGCACAAAGCAGCGCAGACCGTTGCCCGAGATCTCCGCCGGTGAGCCGTCGGCATTGAACAGCGTCATACGATGGTCGGCATAGGAGGACTCGGAGCGCACCAGCACGCCGTCGGCGCCGACTCCCTCATGACGATGACAGAGGCGAATGATTGTTGTCTCCCTAAGGCGCGATAAAACCTGGCCGTCACGATCATTAAGGAGCAGAAAATCATTGCCTAATCCGTGATATTTACTGAATTCTAATGACATTGACAGACTTCCCTGATAGTTTCTAATACTATTAATATAGCCTCTTTTCAGTTGAGCCGCAATTGTAAATGTTAAAATTAGACAGTTGCGGTATTATTTCAATTTATGTATATTCAACACTTAAACGATATCCGGCAATTCCCCGTTGGGCCGTGGGCAGCCGGTTTTTCCAAGAAAATCACCTTCGGAGACCGTATGAAAAGAGCTTTACTAACGACCTTCCTGGTAATGCTTGCGGCGACAGCGGCCCAGGCACGACCACAATACTCGGCAATGATGGGGCAATCCTGCTTCCTCTGCCACACGAATCCCACCGGCAACGGCATGCGCGAACTGTACGGCAGTCAGTTCTTCGCGCCAACCTACCTGCCCATGAAACCCGCGCATTTCGAACTGCTCGACAAACTGCGTCCCGACCTGTCGGAGTCCGTCACCATCGGCGCGGACCTGCGCACGATCTATCTGGCAACGAACACGCAGGACGATGATTACGAGGGCGGACTGTCCGCGCCGCTTTCGACTAATACCGGCACGATCACACAGATGGAAGGCTATCTCTATTTGAATCTGCGCGCGTCGGAACGGTTCTCGATCTACTATTCGCACGGCGTCGCTTCGTCGTCAGGCCGCTTTGAAGCTTATGGATTGATGCACTTCCCGAAATGGAAATCGTGGACAAAGGTCGGACAATTTCAGGAAAACTACGGCTGGCGCTTTGCCGATCATACGGCGTTCACCCGCACAGGATTATGGACCGGCTATGGCGGCACTCCCTTCGAAGCGCCATTGCCGCCGCATTACGGCGTAGGTGCGGAATGGGGCGTCCGTCCCTTCGGCACCGATTTCACTGTCTCCTATACAAACGGCCAGAGCACCTATCCCGGTGATTTCGACACCCGCAAGAAATGGTACGCGCGCTACATGCTGCAAAGACGCATTCCCAAGATCGGCATCGTCGGCACCGCCGGAGCGAGCTACTATCACAGCCCCAAACTGACCGGCAATCCTGAATTCGGCACCTTCACCGCCGGACCCAAGGAAAGCGCATGGGGCGGCTTCGGCGGCATCAGTTGGGATGGTCTGCCCGGTAAGCGCGCGGACGCGGAAGGCTTCGGCTGTCTGGCTACCACGATCCTATTCGAATACGACCGCAAGGCATGGAAACCGTTCTGGGCGGGCGCGCCCGTGACCGGCGCTTATTCCACCACGCAAATCGATGTGATGGTCAGGCAGGGACTCTGGCTGCTGGCCGCCTACGACTGGATGAACAACTCCGAGACCAATAATCTGGGCGGCGAAGCCGAGCGCACTA
Organism: bacterium; assembly: GCA_018814465.1. Taxonomy (GTDB): domain Bacteria; phylum Electryoneota; class RPQS01; order RPQS01; family RPQS01; genus JAHIZR01. Next base: position 2,177 of record JAHIZR010000303.1, read on the forward strand.
CGGTTGGACTGCGCATCTTCCCGATTCCTTCCGTTGAATTCACACCCAAATACCGCTTGTACTCGTCCGAAGGCATGTCCGGTGTGCCGCCGGAATCCCGCGGGCAGAGGCGCAATAAACAGCAGTTCGAATTGCAGGGACATTTCTTCTTCTGACACAGTACCTGTGTGGGTGAATGCGTCGAACCAAAGATTGTCTGTTGAGAATAACTCGCAGCAAAATAGACCATTAGCATTACAGACCCTATGAATTATCGATAATGGTATATTGTTTGCATTTCCTTACATTGTTATAGTTGAAACTTTGTTGGAAACCTGCTATGGATCTGCGAGACCACTATAAAAACTGCTCTTACTGTCAGAAAATCTGGAAGACGCAAGAAGACCTAGTACACGATTTATCATTAATAGTTAATGGTTATCAAGCAGGATTCGATGATCCGGAGGAGGGTCTTTTTTTACTGACTCATGAAAACGGTAGCTGCGGATCAACAATTGGAGTGAAAGCTGGAGACTTTAAACACCTGTATGACGGACCAGAGTATAAGGAATGCAAAGCGCGTGGAGTTGGTTGCCCGCTCTATTGCCTGGACGTAAACAATCTTCAGCCCTGTCCCAATGATTGCAGCATGGCATGGGTGCGAGTCGTCTTGCAGCATTTAGTGAATCATGAAGTACCGATAACAAAGTTAACAGAGCATAAGTAGCATCGCTTTAAATATTACGAGACACTGAGCATCTTTCTTGTTTACTCAGATCTCTAAACTGATAATCCCGCCATTTTGTGGCGGGATTTATTATTGTTCTGATACCGCATTACTCTTGTGGTTCTTACTCATCGCGAAGTTGCTTCAATAATCGAATCCCCTGCGGCGTTACATCATCCGGCAGTTCAGTCGTGCCGGGCATACCCTCAAACCGTTTATCCCTGACCAGTCTGCGAAAGCCTTCTTTCCCGATGAATCCCTCGCCGATGGGCGCGTGCCGGTCGCGATGCCGGCCGCATTCAAACTTACTGTCGTTCAGATGAAAAGCCTTCAGGCGCGAAAAACCGATACGCTCCTCGAATTCATCCCACGTCTTCTTATAGCCTGCGTCCGTTTGCAGGTCATAGCCCGCCGCGAAGATATGACAGGTATCCACACAGACGCCTACCCGTTCCTCGTCTTGGCATTCATCGCAAAGATATCCGATCTGTTCGAAGCGCGACCCCAAATCGTTGCCTTGCCCGGCGGTTGTTTCCAGCAGAATTCCCACACCGAGATCTTCTGTACGTTTCAGTACTTGTTTTAGGGAGTCCGCGCAATTCCTCAAGCCCGCTTCTTCACCCGCGCCTTTGTGCGAACCGGGATGCGTATTCACCCACGGAATCGACAGCAGCGCCGCGCGCTCCAGTTCGTCGACAAAACCGTCAATGGACTTCAGTCTAAGCTGTGGATCCGGCGATGAAAGATTAATCAGATAACTATCATGAATCAAACAGGGCGGCCACCCGGCTTGTTCCCAACCGCTCAGCCATCGCTCGATCTCTTCCGGCTCCAGTGGCTTGGCTTTCCACTGCAACTGGCTTTTCGTGAAGATCTGGAAAGACTCGCATTCGTACTCCGCGATCCACTTGAAAGCATTATGCAGCCCGCCAGCCACGGATACATGGGCGCCGAATAACAAGATTATTCCTCCGCTTCCGCGACCGGGAGGTCGCGGGTAGTATTGTATCAGTCTACTTGTCAGAAAAGCGATTATCCGCTTTCTTATTCGATACGTTTACAACATTCTCAAGCCAGCCCAAACGAGCGTCCGGGAAAGCATCGAAACGCGAGATGTACGGCTTGATATCAAGCAACGGGCTGCCATCCAGCATATCAGCATCCCGAATCCGTAACAGCCCCGCCGCCGCATCTACGGAGAGCAGCCGCACACAGGAGAGTCCGAGCGGATTAGGACGTGTCGGCGCGCGCGTCGCGAACAAGCCGCGCTTCTCCTGATCAAGATAGGGAACAACTTCTAACTTAAAACCGGACGTAAGATGAAAACAGTACAGCAGCCAGATCCGCTCAAAACCGGCAAGATCCTTGAGTCCTGCACAATATTCAGGCAAGATCTCGATAGTGCCCTGTGCATCTTTCGCCATCGGGGGCTGGATCGGAGTCCCTTTCTGCTTTGTAAACGGCGTGTGAATAGTTCCGATCGCGCGCAAATGAAATTCTTTTACGTCAGACATGAGTGTTGA
>JAHIZR010000304.1 GCA_018814465.1 bacterium
ATTGAGAACCACCAGCGTGCGGCGCGGCCGTCCAACACGGTAAACTCGGTATCCTCGAAGTTCCAGAAGAAACCGTCGTAGATCAGCCAAGCGGCTTTTGCCTTCAATCTTGGCGTGAAGTTATGCCGGAACTCGACGCCCATTGCTTCAGAGGGGGAACTGGCTTGTGCGTCAATCGGGTGTTCACCCGTGGGATCGGAATCCCAAGCAAGCCGCGGACGCGGAGTAAAACGGGTGTATCCGCTTGCATACAGCAGTTCCAATTCATCATAACTGGAGAGCCGGTATTCCAGATTGATGCGATTTTCATAGCTCTGAAATCCCGCCGCTTGTTCGGGATTAGAATTCCATCGTCCCTGTAGTTTCTGACGAAGTCTCAAGACAATCGGCCAGACCGGGTGATACGTGATCTTTGCGACCCAGCGATAATAATCAGCTTGGTCGGCAACTCGTGTCCAATTATCAAGTTCGCCGACAACCAGTAAGGGACGGGACATCTGATAGCGAGTTTCGAAATAGACGCCTTCTTCCGCCAGCGGTCCGGCGGCATTACGTTCAAGCTGGGCAAAGATTGGATCGCTCAGATAGAACTCATCTTCGTAGAGCGTGCCATTGTAGCGGGAATAATTGGAGAAACCATGAGAATACGGATTGTCATAGCCGATATCATAGTCTCGGTACAGCGCCATCATTGTAAACGAATTCCATTGCGCATGCACGGAAGCAACCAGTCCATGGGGATCATCACCGATACCTAAGACTGATCCTGTCTTTTCCAGTTCGGCATACTCAAGTTGAATGGAATAGTTTTTGACAACGGTCGCCATATTCAATCCAAAAATCCTGCGGCGACTTTTCGAGTCCGGCCACAAGCCTGATTGATCGGAGTAATAACCATTCAGTATTTCGGCGTTCATCGGATCGCTTAAGATTTCATCGCGTTCCTCAGGATCAACAATGGAATAAACAGAGACTACGGTGTCTTTTGGGACCGCATCCAAAGTTAATGCATCCATCCGGTACTCGCCGCCTAAAGAAGGGTGTAATTCACGATCATAGGAGAATTCTGTGGCGATAAAGCCGATGGAAGTTCCAATCCATGGACGATAGGCGATCTCACCGCCCAATCCAACTTCCCGCACCGCATCCAGCATCGACTGCTTGCCGTCGAACGCGGGAATGTAAACGCTGTCGCCGTTCTCAAGTTTCTGGATGGACGGATAGATATCTTCATCGGTTCGCGGGACAAGCGTGATCAAACGGTTCATCGAACCGTCCGGATTCAGGATCGCATCTTTTCTTTGTGTTGAGAAGAAGCCAATCGCCTTGAACTTACTGTATGATGCTTCGAAAGCCGTCCCGCGCAAAGTGAATTCCTGTGAGCGCGACAGATCAGGCGCGATGCCGGTGATTCTCTTATCGAAACCGAAACCGGAATAGCGCGGGCTGAAATAGTCACCGCTTTCCATCGCGACGCCTTGCCCGAGTGAGACCTGATAGTTACCGACATAGGCTCGGTCGATGCGCACTGGTCCCAGCATTTGTCGCTCCGCTCCTGCGAACCACTTGAATTCGGGAACCTTGCTGCCCATCCAGTCCTGATAGAATGTTTCTTCGCCCAGATTGCGATGCCACAGCAGACCGCTTTTAAAATTCTGAGTGTAGTTGATCCGCAGTTTATGGCTTACATCCGGTCGCGGATCGATCAGGACGTCTTGATCGATCGCAAGCTCTTCATCGTAGAAGAAGGGCGTGTTATAGGCGCGAAAGGTATAAGAACCGTGAATCTTCTTCTCGATATCGTCGGCTTCGTAACCAAGATAGTTGCGGGCGTTGCGATATCCCCAGCTTGACAGACCGGGAACCGAACGCAAATCACGATTGCCGCGAATAGCGCCCTGCAGCTTCACTTGACGATAAATCGCTACCGCATCGGCAGGCGACACGTTTTGCAGGTCCATCAGCTCATCAAGCGTCGCATCGTTTACGTTCATCGGTTCCAGCAGTCGGTCGATCCATTCATCGACGAGACCGACATTGGTTCCTTCTTCGGTGCCCAGATTCTCGATACGGTAATAGGCATCGTCAATACGATCCAGACGTTCATCACCGGGGCGGGGAGGATCGATTCTCACGAGATCCCGGATTGCGACCAAATCCTTAGGCTCGATTTCCGGGAGTTCGCCGATCTCATACAAGTATTTAAGAGGTCCCTCGTACATGATTCGTTCCCAGATCGCGACAGCTTTCAACGAGTCGATGGGAAGCGTATAGATTTCTCCCAGCGTGGCTCGATTCAGATCGATCCGTTCAGCGGCGAACAGAAATGATGCGGCTCCGAGCAGAAGAAACAGGGTAATATTTTTCAGGTAATAGCTCATTATTTCCTGTGCCAGATTTCCGTCAGGGGCTGTTCTACATCGAAACCAATACCGATCATATGGGAAGGAGACAAAACAGGGTGATAGATAAAGGCGTAGTCAATCACGATTTCGCGCCAGTAGAGTCCGAAGCCGGTCGTGAAAATATTCGGATTCGTCATCACACCGAAACGCAAGTGCAGAGGCTTCACGATAGCAGCATCAACACCGCCTTTGAAAATCGTGGCGGCATTCAGTTCGCGTTCGATATCGAATGTCGTGCGCACTCCGTAATAGGGGAAATAACTGACGCCTGCGGAAAGAATGCGCGGCAAATCCCTTGGCCGGTCAGAGCCGAGTTGGGGATGATTGATGTTCTTGAATGATCCGGCCAAGCGGAAGCGGTCCCAGACCTGCGCGGTCGCCCCGACATCAAGACCGGCCGTGATCGCATTGCCAAGGTCAATCGCGCCCGACTCGCCTTCGACCGACATCCCCAGATCGTAGCCGATCATTTTCAGCGTATAACCGAAGGCAAGCGAGGTGTGAATGTCTTCCTGCAGAAGGAAACCGTGCGCGATGAAGAGTTCATTTTCGGAAGCCATCGTCACACCGCCGGAGCGGGTTCCCAGTGTCTGGATACCGAGCGCGATCGCGCCTGCTCTGCCCGGCAAGGACGAATAGCCGGAAGCCGACAGGTGCGTCAAAAAAGTAGCGCCATAAGGACGATGGTAGCTGAAGCGTCCGCCGGTGCCTTTTCCGTATGCTAATCCTGAAGGATTCCAATAAGGCGCTTCAGCGCCGACAGCGGCAGCCGAATAAGCGCCCCCGACGCCTAACGCGGCGGGAACGGGCGAATTCGGATTCGAGATAAGCTGCGCTCCCGCCAGTTGTGCCGAGAGTAATACAGCGGCAGTCAGCATTAGGATTCGGGTCATATTTATTTGTCCGACCATGACAGATTTCTTGAATAAACTTAATTTCATAATTTCGTTCCAATCACGATCGGTTTAATCACGGAGTCACTTTCACCATTCGTAACCGATTCCAGATGCAGAATATAAGTGCCAAGCGGCAGAAGCTCGCGCAGGTCGTTTCGCCCATCCCAGTCAATCGCATTAGGTCCCCCCGCATTTTTGTCTACAAGAGTGTGTACAAGCTGACCTCGCAGATTGAAGATTCTCAAGCGAACCGATCCTGTGGCTGGAGCATTGTACTCAATCCTTAGGGTTTGTCCAAGGTCAGGCGCAAAGGGGCGATTCGGAACATTAAGTACCAGACCGTCCGACGGGCTGTCGACCATACCGGTTGGTATATCAGTGAAGTCTTCAGCATAGCCGGCCAGCATCTGGAAATCACCGTCATAGAAGGAAGACGGCCCGCTGATGGTCATTTGCTTGCCGACCAGTTCACCCAGTTTCAGCCATTCGTTGCCGATAAAGACGCTGTCTAATTCCATGGAGTCCCAGATGCGAATGGTAACATTGCCGGAACCGTCGTCAATGAAGATGTTCGTTCCGCCGCCGACATTTTCGTCGACCTGATAGACTGTGCCCGCGACTCTGCACCAAGTACCGCTGCCCCAAGCGTCTGGCGAGCTTGTGTGAATAATCTGACTCTGAAGCCGGCGATCACCTGTGCGGATGTCGATCGGCTCCGGCAGCGCGACGTTCTCGGACAACAATCTGACGTCGTCTGAATTGCCAAGAAACGAACCCAACTGAATTGCGCCATCATAGACATTGATCTCACCCGTAATCTCAATCAGGTTGCCTCTGCGAATATTGGG
>JAHIZR010000305.1 GCA_018814465.1 bacterium
GTCTGCATGATCGAACCGTTGATTTCCTTGGCGATCGTCGTTGAAGAATCCGCATCCGAAATACTGATGCGCCCGTGAACAATCTCCAGGCAATGCAGGCTGTCGAGTTTAGATAATACATCGAAAAACTCGGCGGGAATTCGAATCGCGGGGGCCTCGCCGCTTGTATCCGGCTTCGCCGCGGAGGTAGTGTCGCTTAACAATTTAAGCGCCACGCGCGGCTCGATGATTGAAACTCCGCGGATGACTCTGGCTATGTGTTCAGGCTGGCTGAAAAGCGCGAGAGGATCGATATCAAATTCTATCCGGCTAATCTCAAGCGAGGATCCCTTGCTCCCTAAAGGCAGATGAATTGACTGAATAACCGCCTGCCGCCACCCCAGATCCACCTCCGCAACGACCGCTTCCGGCCCCAACTGCTTGACAAGATATTCAGTCAGTTTTGCTGTCGCCTGACGATTCAAAAACGCATTCGGAAAATATAAGATCAGTCCGCCGCTGATAAGAATCAGCGCTCCTGCCAAAGCGAGCAGCTTGCGGAAGCCGATAATTCTTTTCCGACGCAGATTCATATTGATGACTGCAAAGTTCTACCATTTGAAAAGCGAGAAGGGATCAAGCGTCGCGGAGAGCTCTTCATGACGCAGGGGAGATCGTCCCGCGCTCGACAGCTGAAGCAATGTTGAGCTCTCTTCGGGCAGCACTATTTCAAGCGGCAAGGATTGGGCAAATTGAATACCTGTAATAATGCAGAGCCTCCCTCGCGAACCAAGCAAACAGTCCGATCCCGCGGAGGAATGCGAATTCGCTTTGGCCGGACCCGGCAGAATTCGTTGATGGCCGTTGCCGTCCATAATCTCGATCAGAGCGACTTTCTGCCAAACGGCTCGCTGGTAGTCGCGATCACGGCCTTTTGCCTCTCTGGCCAGTAATCCGCCAAGAGTCTTTCCCGAATACTCGCTATGCGGCCTGACCAGTTCCGCAACAGGCGTTCCGGCGGCCACGATTACCGCGAATTCATTCTGCACATTGATTCCGCGAAAACCACTCGTCGTGATCGCAATAATATCCTCTCGAAGCAGAGTAAACTGCGCCCCGAACGAACTGCCTGATCCAATCACCAGAATTCTATGATTTGTCTTTTGCGCGGCTTCAATCGTCTTCGCTATTACTTGCGTATTCGGTGCCGCGACGATCGGATACGGATCGCGCTGCACAAGGTGCTGAGCCGCGGCTTCTTCTAAGGCAGGCATTACACTTCTCATGTTGCCTCACTTCTCGTTTTGCCGAATCGCCGATCGCGCCGGCTGTACAGGTCCAGCGCTTCCATCAAAGCTTCCCGGCGAAAATCCGGCCAGAGCGTCTCGGTTATTACAATCTCGCTGTAGGCGGTCTGCCACAACAGAAAATTGGAAAGTCTGTACTCGCCCGAAGTGCGTATCAGCAAATCCGGATCGGGAATGCCCGCGGTATAAAGGGCTTGCCCGAACTCCTCTTCACTGACATGACTCCTGCCGGATTTCAAAAGCTTATTTACAGTGTCCACGATTTCCCGCCGGCCGCCATAGGATAAAGCCAGAACTAAATGCAAACCGTCATTCCCGGCAAGACGTTCTACGGCCTTTTTCATGGCGTCGCGAGGAGCCTCTTTCAAATCATCCAAGTTACCGATAACACTGAGCCGGACGTTGTTCCGGTCGAGACTGGTTACTTCCCGCCCGATCGTCACCAAGAGCAGCTTCATAAGGGCGCTGACTTCACTCCGTGGCCGATTCCAATTCTCTGTCGAGAACGTGTAGAGCGTGAGATACTTCACCCCTAATTCACCGCATACTTCGACGATCTCACGCACCGCCTTTACTCCTTCACGGTGTCCCGCAATCCGCTGCTTCCCGCGAGCCTTCGCCCAACGCCCGTTGCCATCCATAATGATGGCAATATGCCGTGGAATCCTTCTCTCCTCCGGCTTGCTCACCGGAGTCCCGGACACGTTACTCTCCTGACTTCTTGGAACACTCTTCACCTTTCTTGATGTTCTCCGATCCGATCTTAGTCCTATCCTGCTTGATTTGCGAAACACCAAGATTGATCCATCCTGTGCATTGATCCGGATGACGATTGACTAACTCCTGATAGATCGCCTCCGACTTGACATAATCAATATAGGAACCTCCTTCAAGGTAGATATAGCCTATCTGAAAGAGAACCTCGAAATCCTCCGGATCAAGCTCGGTATAAGTTGTCCACCATTCCAGCGCTTTCGTCGTATCGCCTTTATCAAGGTTGAACTGCCCCAGATAAAATGGGATGGCAGCATCGTCCGGAGTCACCTCGAATGCCGCATGCAGAGCGGCAATAGCTTCCTCTCGCATGGTCTCCTTGCCTTCGGTACTGTCGTCGGCGGCATTGAGCAAATTCGTTAATGCGAAAGCCTTGAAGACTGCCGCATCCTGATTCTCAGGTTCCGTTGCCAGAATTTCGTCCGCGACTTCAATTGTCTTTGGATAGTTGTCAAAATTATAGTAATTCTGGATCCGGTGCAGTTGAATAATTCGCCATGCTTCCATGTACTTCGCTTCATCTTCTTTCTTCAGCTTCGATGCGTTGAGGGAAGCTAACGCCTTTTCCCACACAACCATCGCTTCATCGATTTTGCCTACCCGATCCAACACCTGTGCCTTCAGCGCATATGGATTCCATTCTTCAGGCTTCAGTAAGATGCATAGATCCGTGCGGTTGATCACCGTCTCCTGATATGTCTCAGCCGTCTTGACGGCTTGATCATATACGGTAAGTTCTTCACTACCCTCAGGGGTTCGCGTTGTATCGCCGGCGGCAGCCAGTGAATCCACCTCGGCTAACTTCTCTGTATGCTTCACATCCGCATCGACCGATTCGTTATAGAAATCAGTCCAGTAGCTCTCAATGATATTCTCCATTTTCTTCAGATTCTTCTTCTGCTTGCTGCGCACTTTCTCATCCTCGATGCCCTGCACAACAGCAAAATCAGCCAGCATGCGCTCCAGCATGGCATATTGCGGATCTTCGATTTCCCCTAATATATCGCGCATCACGCCTTTCTTCGTCCGGTCCGTTGCGATCATTCCATACAGCTCGCCTCGCTCAAAATAAGCCGCATACAAATCAGGTGATTTCTCGATGGCAAGACTGAAAAAATGGTCGGCTTTGACGAATTCACCCTGGTTGCGATAGATTCTTGCGGATGTCAAATCGGCATTCGCCTGAGCATTCATGGTTAGCCCCAATAAAATAATCGGCAGGAGTAAGCGTTTCATGATTCAGCTTCCATTTTGTGTTTGGACCACATCAGCCTTTGAACGGTGGGCGGCGGATTCCCTGTTCCGTCACAAAGCTTGTGATCAGTTCAGCCGGTGTTACATCGAACGCCGGATTCCAAATACGAATATTCCGCTGCGATTTTAAACCCGGAACGATCCGGGTAATCTCTGTCTCCTCTCGCTCTTCGATCGGAATCGA
>JAHIZR010000306.1 GCA_018814465.1 bacterium
CTTCCGACTCTCCGAGCGCAGCTACCTCGAACATATCAACCGCGCCTATATCAAAGGAACCTCATGCGACACTGAGTGAAAACAATGCGGTGGGTCAGCGGGAAATATTTTTTTACCGAACGAACTGGGTTAATCCTTGTTTGAAATGAACTTGATTGAATAGTCCTCGCGCTGCATGTAGAGCATGCAGAGTTGGTTATGAAGTTGGCGCAGTTGTTTGGCAATGCGGGCATCGTAGCGCGATAGCCGGTCAAGGTGGTAGAGGACGGGATTGTCGGGTGATTGATCGTCTGCTTTCGCAACGGCTGCAAGGTTCTCCAGTTTGTAGAGGCGAAACTGGCGGAAGATCTGAATCGCGATGCGGTCAACGAGTTGTTTTTCTTGCTCGGTTTGGGGATGATATTCCTCGTGGACGGAGTCGCGGATGTCATCAAAGATGGTTTTATCTTGCTGGGGCAGGCTGGCAATAAAGATGTCGTCGGTGGCCCGAAGCCCGTGCTTGAGGGCGTTGAGGCGCGAACGGTCTTTGCCTTCGGGAGTGTTGGCCATAATAAGTAACTGAAAAAATTGTTATTAATAAAACATAGCTAATCATTTCAGCATATAATATACAACAAAAATGACGCGAAAGCAAGTCTTTCGCGTCATTTTTTATACATAGTATTGATTTAGAAGAAATTAGGGGATCGTTGAGCTATGAAGATTCCGGCCGGGTATCGCGCCCTTAAGGTTATCGAATGTCTGGAGGAGGCGCGGCGCTTAAACCCTGCTCGGCGGAATAAGACGGGCGAATCTGGAGATTCGCCGCCGCGGATGATCAATTCAGCGAACATACCAATAAGTCGAAATCACCGTCGAGAGCACAATCAGAATCGCCCACAGCCAAGTGTTTTCCCAAATTGTCCCGGCCTTGCCCTTGCTTTTGAGCAGGCCGTGAAGCGTCTCGTAAAACAGCAGCATGATCAGCGGGAAGATCAAGTCATTCACATCAACCTTTTGCTCGAAAATCTTTTTGATCGTCCACGTTTTCGCGATCAGGCACAATCCCGCCACCGTAGAGAGAATGATGATCGGCTGCTGGAAGAGTTCAGACCATTTGAATTTCTTTTCGGCTTGCTCTTTATCCATAGCATATCCTGGTTGGTAAGGAGAGTCGCACTGCCTTGTCATACTGAACGAAGGCTTTGCGAAGTGAAGTATCTCTCTTGAGTCCGCGACCGGGGGGCTCGGCTATTAAGGATGTAAGAGAGATTCTTCTGGTTGTCGAGGAAAGGAAGATCGACAACCATCAGAATGACAGAGAATAATAGTCAAGTATTATACCGCATCCCTTGACTAATACTCGTGACCCACTCTAAAGGCGTAGTAATAATGCTCGGGCTGCTTCATGAATCCGCAGGACTCGAACAGCAATTGCGAGGGCAGATTGTCATGCTCTATCAATCCGGCGATCACCACCGCGCCCATTTCGCGCAATGATTGAGTCGCTGAAGTGACCAGTACTTTCGCCAAACCGGCGCGGCGATACTTGGGACGAATGCCGAGCCGCTCGATCCAGCCTTTCTGACGGCCATAAGTTGTCGTTACCACTCCCACCAATAAGCCCTGCTGCCAGACGCCCCAAGCCTGCGGATGCGGGCTGTCCAGATAGTCGCGCAGCTTATCGGGATTGTCGCGCCCTTCCGGACGGTAGCGAATATACTCACACTCATTCCAGACTTCAATGACTCCATTCAAATCACTGCCTCGCAGCCGTCCCAGCTCCGCTCCCGACACGACGATTTTTCGCTCATCCGTGTTATTCTCGTGATGCTCTTTGCTCAGAGGTTTCATCAGCAGCCGCGCGGAATCGCCTAATTGGAAATCGCGATAGAGCGTGCGGGCTTCGTCGTTGCGCTCAGACACTAACAGCCACAGCTCTTCGCATTGCTGTTCGACGGCTCTTTGTTCAGCGAGTCTCATCAGATGCCGTCCGATGCCTTTGCGGCGATAGCTTTCCACGACCGTGATATCCCAGATCCACATTTCCTTCAGACCGTTAAAGCGGTTCTGTGTGGTATGCAGCCAGATCTGTCCGGCGATTTCTCCTGATTCGTGCTCGATCATGTAGATTTCGTTGTTCGGCTCGAGCGCAAATTCTTTCACAAAGCCGGTGAAGTTTTTTCTTAGCTTGTCCTCACTCACATTTTTTCTTCCGTGCATGAAACCGCAAGTGGGTAATCCGAGTTCAATCATCAATGCCAAATCGGATGGACCCATTAATTTAGTTTTGTAATCGTTGAGAGTCAGGGTTTTAGAGTTGTTTTGGGATTGGAACATAGCGATTGGGGAATTGAAGTAAGAGAATGTAAAGTGCCTCTGTTGGGGAGGAATGGATCGAGAAAAGCGGGCTGAAAACTTGCCATTCGCATTAATATTGCAAGTAAAGCCTACAGAAACAAGTGTCTGGAATTATTCGATGTTAGGCATCTGACACTAATTCGTATGCGGGAATATACACTTTTTTTCGTATATTAATAGCCCAAGTGCTGGGCATCAGTGAATCGTTGGTAATAATAGGAGTACATTTAATGACAAAGAAGATCGGTATTGCACTCGCGTCACTTGCAGCAGTCGTGTTAATCAGCGCCGGAGGCTATGCCTTAGCCGGTGAGAAGACTTGTGCCACGAGTGGAAACAAGAAAGCGACCACAGAAACTACCGCCAAGACCGGAACTCAGGCGGCTGTAAATACAACTGCACCGGGATGCGCCGCGACCTGCGCGACGCCCTGTACGGCAGCGGGAGCCGCCAAAGCCGTCAACACAGAGAGTCCTGCGACAGCAACGCCGGCAGTAAATACGAGTGCGGTGACCTGCACCGGAGCGAAGGATGCTTCCGGTAAGCCAACCTGCACAGCGGCCGAGATGGCAGCTTGCAAGGCGGCGGGAATCGATTGCAGCGCGAAGCATGCGTCAAAAACTGCTTCAGTTCAGACGGCATCGGCTGGATGCGCGGCGACGTGCTCATCGCACGCATCGAAGACCGCTGCTTGCACACCGGCTGAAAAGGCGGCTTGTCAGGCGGCAGGGAAGACCTGTGTGGGCGGAATGAGCAAAGCTTCGTATGGTGCCAATGTCTACAAGGTTGAGAACGGAACGATGTATGCAGTGGCTGACGGCAAGCGGTTTGTGGTTACTAGCAGCACGCCGTACACTCAAGTTGGCAATGCCCGCTACTATTTTGCGGATGAGAAGTGCGCGGTCGGATGCCAGTCGAAGATGTCGATGATGGCGCCGAAGTATAATACGGAAGCCGCAAAGCTGACAATGCGTGAAAGCAATGTGAAAATCATCGACGGCAAGAAGATGGCGCAGTGCTGTTCGAATGAATACTTCGAGGTAACCGAAAGCACACCTTCACTGGTTATGAATGGCGAGAAGTTCTATTACTGCAGCCAGAATTGTGCGGATCACCGCATGGCGATGGCTTCGAATTAGGTTTGTCTTAGCCGACTTTAGCCTCCGCAAGTGGTTTTGAGATTAATCCGGCTGTGCAGACTGTCTGCACAGCCGGATGTTTTATATGAAGAGGTCATGCATAAATATTTGTATAGTATGAAAATAAATAAGTGATAGGGGATATGATTAATCCGCAGAAATGTGTTAAGTTGTTGCTTGACAAGATAGATGGAAATACCTATATTTGTTGTTCGCAAGTAACCTGTATGGGGCTGTGGCGCAGTTGGGAGCGCGCTTGAATGGCATTCAAGAGGTCACGGGTTCGAACCCCGTCAGCTCCACAACTTTGATTGAGCGATAGCTGCAAGCTGCTATCGAACCGGCAGTTAGACTTGTTAGTTTGACTGTTGTTTTTAAACGGTTTGCGGGAGTAACTCAGTGGTAGAGTTCCACGTTGCCAACGTGGCTGTCGCGGGTTCGAATCCCGTCTCCCGCTCAAGCATTGCGGGTTTCTTGGTACAAGGAACCCGTTGTTATCGTCAGCCTGGCCGATGGTCGAACGGCGATAAACGAAACAGATGGCGCCGTGGCCAAGTGGTTAAGGCGGAGGTCTGCAAAACCTCTATTCAGCGGTTCGAATCCGCTCGGCGCCTCCCGGCCACCGACTCACCCGGTGACGACCTGGCGGCTCTGCCGGGATGGTGAAATGGTAGACACAGGGGACTTAAAATCCCCAGGGGTTAAAAGCCCCGTGCCGGTTCGAGTCCGGCTCCCGGCACACAGAACCTGTGGGGTGATTGCGTCTGACTGAAGGATGTCGAGCGGAGAGAGTCTTCGCGGTCAGACGATTAAGATTTCTCAATCCAAGGTGTCGGACAGAGAACCTGTGGGGTGATTGCGTCTGACATAGTACCTGTGCCGGTACTTGCGTCGGACTACTTGGTTGACGCGAGCACAAATTGACGCCGTCCGACGAGGAAGAGCTCGTAGTTTATTCAAAAGAACCCCCCTTTGTCCCCCCGTGAACGGGGGGAGATAAGAAAAGAACGGGCGTCTAGCTCAGTTGGTTAGAGCGCTTGCGTGACATGCAAGAGGTCACTAGTTCAAATCTAGTAACGCCCACACAGTACCTGTGCC
>JAHIZR010000307.1 GCA_018814465.1 bacterium
ATAATTGCCGGGGCCAACTCCGAACGGAAACGACTCTTGGATCATTTCGATGCCGCCTAAGAGCAGCTCTGATCTTTGATTGATCGAGCTGTCTGCTCCGGGCTTGGTTAAGGAGGTCATCCGGCCGATAATATCAACCGGTAGCACCGAGATAACCAGAATTGCCAGCAGGACAACGCCCGAAATAATCTGGTAGCGATAGCGATCGGCCAGAGCGATGGCGAGCAGCATGACGAGTGTGCAGAGAGCCGCGCCGCGAGATAAAGACAGCATAACCGTTATCAATCCCGCCCCCACAGCCGCAAATGACAGCAGCCTTACCCAAAAATTCAGTTTTGTTCGCAGGAGCACAAGACTCAGTCCGATTACAGGCACCTGAGAGAGCGCCATTGTATTCGGCTCGAACCAGATTCCGAAGAAGCGCGAACTCTCGATAGCGCCCACGGACCCGGCGAGTTCATCCGCCGCTCCGGTAAGATAGAATTCAGCGGCTCCTTGCACGGTGAGGATTCCCGTTAGAATTGCTCCCGCCTGCGCGCCGATGATAACGATTAAAAAATCCCTTGGTGTTTTAACGACTTCGCTTAGAATGACGGCGATCAATACGACCCGATAGAAAATTGACCATTCAAGAAAGCGGTAGCTGCCGGCCCATAGCGTACTAAGCAAATGCACAACAACAAAGAGCAATCCCCATTTCAGGAACGGAGTCACCGTCCAGGCGGCATCCCCCGCCAGCAGTTTTTTTACGATGATCATCCCCAGAGTCAGCAGCAAAAGCGGAGAAACAGAACCGGGAACAAACTCCGTAAGATTAGAGATCATCAAGAAGGCCGCCAAAGAAGCGCCAAGAATCGGATAGGCGAACAGGATACCGCCCGCGACAATACCAACCATACCGGCGGCGATGAGATGAGCGCGCCCCCAATTCTGCCACAGGTACCAGGCAAGAATCACAAGCAGACATGTGGCAATGGACAACGCAAGCTGAGAATTCATTATAAAATGAATCCATTTCAGGATAGCGTTCTTGTGTACCCGAGTCTGTGCTTGCATGCGCTGAATCAGGACCAGCTGTTTTGAATTTTTTTCACCCGGGCATGCTGCGGATGCTCAGGATTCGCGGCGGCATTCCGGAAGAAATCGATCGTTAATCCAATCAGAGACGCGAAGACGAACGTTCCAAAAGCAGCCAAGATGACCATGAGTCCCCGCCGCGGCCAGACCCGCTTGGTGCCGGCAACAGGATTTTGAATCATCGTCAGTGTCGGCGTGTTGCGAACGGATTCTATTTTTTGCTGCTCATATTGCTGCGTCAAATAAAGCACGAGCATCTGATGGATTTCGATTTCGCGGAAGAGCCTGAGATATTGTTTGCCCTGCTCCGGGCTGTCCATCAAGCGCACGAGGAAGTCGGGATCGGCATCCGGATCGCGTTGTTTGACCAAAGTAGCAAGGCTGGAATCCATTCCGGCAAGCTTCATTCTCAGCAATTCGATTTCGGGACTCCCCGGATCGAAAATCTGAATATTCAACTCGAGTTCCGCCTGCGCAATCAGCCGCTCCGCTTCAAGCTTCGCGGCGGCCTGTACGGTTGCCTTGACCTGTTCCTCAATATCAAGGACTCCCGTCTTCAACTGAAAGGCATGCATGCTGTCTTCGTACATGGCAAGCGTGTCGCGTGCTTCCGCAAGCCTATTTCCCGAGAATTCCCGCTCCTTTTCCGCGCGAATGACATTGATCGCCTGATTCATATCATCCAGCTGTTCGATGAAGAACAGCGCCATGTCGCGCGCACGTTCCGGCGATTCGTCATCGACTTCGATAGTAATGGTATTGGCCTGCGGTTCGATTTCGAAATACACGCGTGCTTCCAAGGCGTCGATCACATCCTCGATCGGCGCGTCTCCGGTTCGATAGACATCTCGCAGATTGAAGCGGTCGATGACTCGCTCGCTCATCTCGCGGCTTTTCAGGAGAATAATATACAAATGACCGGACACTTCGCCTAATCCGGGCGCGAAGCCGCTGATTCCGCCCAGAGATCCAAGTTTGGATGCCAGCAGCGATCCGATGGATGAATCAGTTCGTTCAGTGGCGCGGACAATTCCCTGACTCCGAAACTTCGGCGTCAAAACGAATGAAATTGCCGCGACGACTATCGCAACGATAAGAACGGTGATCACCAGGAACTTGCGCCAGCGAATAACAAACGCAAAGAAATCCAGGAGGTTTATCTGATGGCGTGACTCATCTGACATAATCAGTTTCTCAGGTCAATTGAGGAGAGTTATCGGGATCCGGTTTGTGGAAATGCGACCGGACTCTATATCGAAAAAGCGGCTCTCTTTATACTGAGAGCCGCACGCTCGCGGAATAAGAAGGTGCGGATTAGAATCCCGTATAATAGAGGTATCGCTTGTCAACTACACCGATTTCTTTCTCCGCGAGTGCCAGCCAGTCGCCGTACACGCGATTCTGCTTAGTGCGGATCAGATTCGTTTCAAGTTGATCTTTTTGTGTGATGAAGAGGGCCGAGTCTGCTTCGGTTTTTTCGAGCACTTTCGCCAAATAGGCTCCCCGCGCATTTTGCAGCGTCGGCGCCAATTGTCCCACCGGTGTCTTCAGCAGGATTTTTGCGGTGTTTTCATCCTGTCCGAACGGTCTCAGGAAGTCGCGGCGCGCATGGGAGCCGCTCGTGTCCACTTTCAAGCTCTCCGCCAAGGCAATTGCAAACAACTCGTCGGGAGAGGCGGAGCGGCCGCGAAATTGTTCCGCTGCCGCAAGCGCTGTTTTTTCGCGGGTTTCCTGCAGCAATTGGCTGAGAATAGCGGCTTCAACATCCGCAAGTGGAGTATAGCCTTTCGGCGTGATTTTATCAAGCTTAAACACCGCGTAGCTGTCCTGACCTCGCATGGAGAGTTTGTGGACATTGCTGATCGCGTCGAGTTTGGAATTGAAGGCGAACTCCATAATCGAAAGATTGCGGCCGATGCCGGAAATGGTGCCGTTCTTGTTATATTGGAAATCCGGGGTCTGGGTACTTTCCAGTTCCAACTTTGAAGCGGTCTGCGCAAAGCCATTCAGCTTGGCGGCATCCAGGAAATCGCGGGCGATTTGGGCGGCGCGGGCATCGGTTTCCGCGCTGATTTCCCATTTCAGGAGGATATGTCTGGCTTTTACGGAATCCTGCTCGCCGCCGATCGCAACGTCCTCTACCTTGATGATATGAGCGCCGAAGCGGGTATTGATCGGACCCACAATTTCACCCGGTGGGGTCGCGAAGGCGGCGGAATCGAATTCAGTGACCATCCGGCCGCGGGTGAACCATCCGAGGTCTCCGCCCTTCTCGGCAGAGCCCGGATCTTCCGAGTATTCGCCTGCAAGTTCTTCGAAACTCTGGCCTTCTTTGGCCCATGTCATGATATCTTGGGCCAGTTCGAGTACGCGATTGGAATCAGCTTGGCTCATGATGACCGGAACTGAGACATATGATAACTGTCTGGTTTCGGGAGCCAAATAGTCCTCCCGGTGGTTATCATAGTATTCCCTCACAGCCTGCTCGGAAACAGCGGCTGAGTCGGCCGGGTAGTTATTCGCCGGGAAGGAAATCACAACCGCTTTGAAGCGTTCGTTTTTGGCGACGAAATCGTCCCAGACTTCGTCCGGAGTGATGTAGATCGGGGCAATGATTCGGTCAATCACCTTTTGATTGCCGATACTGTTGCGATAATCGTTCTCGATTGCGATCAGGATTCTTGCGGAATTCGGGTAGCGCAAAAACTGGTCATAGAGAGCCGGATCGAAACGGCCATCAGTCTGGAAGTTTTCATTGGTACGGATATAGTTCGGCGGATTGTTTCGGACCGCATAGGCAACCTCGTCATTGGAGACGACGATCCCGAACTTAGCCTGATACTGCTCCATCAATTGGGCTCGCACGAGGTCATTCCAGACTTCGCCTCTGGCCTGCGAGACTTTGGCATCATCAATCTCAAGGGTCGGATCATCCTGCCTCATTTTAGCAAGCTTATCCTGCACCATTTGATTGTATTGATCAAACATGACTTCATGGGTTCCGATCTTCCCGACCACGCCGTCGAGACCGGCGCCGGAATCAAAACCACCCATACCCCAAGAAAAAACAATGGTCGCCAAAAAGGCAATGACCAGTATCCACATGACGAGGGGCATGTTATCGCGCATCGTTTTCAGCATTTGTCGCGCACTCTCCGAATCATCTTGTTGATTTTACGAGACCTTAAATATACAGAAATGGAATTGGAAATGCAAGCAAAAAAGTCTGTCAGA
>JAHIZR010000308.1 GCA_018814465.1 bacterium
CGTCGATAATGACTCGGCCGGCATCAGGTTCCAACAGGCCCACAAGATGCTTCAGCAGCACGGACTTGCCGGAGCCGGATTGACCGATAATCGTGACCGCTTGTCCAGTCGGAATCTCCAGATCAACGCCTCGCAGGACAGGCTTAGGACCGAAGCTCTTTTGCAGGTTTTCAACTTGTATCATTAGAAGAGCATCATCGCGAGTAAGAAGTCAAGGATTAGAATTGCCAGGCAAGCCCAGACAAAGGCAAGAATGGTGGAAGCGCCGACTCCTTCCGCGCCTCCGGTCGTACGGAAACCGATGTAGCAACCGATTACCGCGGAGCTGAATCCGAAAAGCAATGCCTTGAACAATCCGGAAAAGATGTCATAGAGTTCGAAGAAGTTGGGTATCAATCCCCAGAACTGGACCGCTGTGAGGCCCAGGAAGAATGTTAATACGAAAGACGCCCCCATGAGCGCCACGAAGATCGCCTGAACAACCAGAACCGGCATCATGAATGTCATGGCTGCGATTCGCGGCAGAGCAAGATACCGGATGCTTGAGATCGCCATGGATTCCAGCGCGTCGATCTGCTCAGTGACTTTCATCGAACCGAGTTCGGCGGCGATGGAGGCGGAGACTCGTCCCGCGATAATCAGTGCGGTGAGCACGGGCCCCAATTCGAGTACTAACGTTTTAAAGGTGGCGGGACCGATTAGATCGAAGGGCATATATCCCTCCAACTGATAGTGTCCCTGCCAGCCGGTAACAGCGCCGGTGAAGATACCGACGATCAGAACCAGCGGTGCGCTGTCGATGCCGAGTCGAACACATTCTCTGAAAAACAAAGTTGGGCTTCTGAATAACCCGCCGGATTCGGAAATCACTCGGCCCATCATAATGCTGACGGAACCGAGTTCAGAGACAAATTCGAGCAGACGCCTTCCGATCAGGCGGATCGTATCCAGTGAGACAGGATTTCGGATTTGCGAAAGAGTGGAACTCAGTATTCAGCTCCCAGTGAGAAGTAGTAGCGCGGCTTGGAGGTATCGACTCCATCCGTAGACCAGGCGACATCCCATCGCAGCAGGAAGAAGCCCAGATTCATGCGGGTGCCGAGGCCGTAGGCGACCTGCACATCACTCAGGCGGCGCGTGCCGGTGTGATTTCCGAACTCATCACGATCTCGTTCGGAGAATTTGAAAGTATCGTTAAACCAGGCGGCTCCAACATCGGTGAATAAAGCTCCGCGGACATTCTGCAGCGCAATCGGCAACGGCCAGCCAAGAATCAGATAGCGGATCATGGGGAAACGGAATTCTTGATTTGTCAGGAAAAAGCGATTGCCCATGCCGCGTTTCTCGAAATAGTCGCCGCCGCGGAACGGAGTGATGAAGGAAGAGAAATAGAAGTCGTTGATTTCGTCGGTGGGGACTTCATTGTTTTCGAAGCGGCGATTGATCCAATTCGAGACTCCGCCGAGAAAGAAGCGCTGCGGATCGGGTCCTGCCGAGAAGCCTGCCGTATAACGAGTCGCCCAAGAATAATCGCGGCCGAGCTTGATATAGTGGCGGACATCGCCTCGAACCGTTGTGAACTCGGAGTTCCAGATTTCTCTGGTGTCGCGATCCGCCTGCAGATTCGGGCTGTGCGCGACGGAGAGTCGGTAGCGAGCGCCGTTCACCGGACCGGTGTTGCCCCAGATGACGGTATCGTGAACATAGGCCAGTTCAGGCTGCACAATGCGCCGCCGTCCGATTTTTACATAGCTGCTGACGCGGTTTTGGTTGTCGTCGAAGTCCAGCCATTCGCTGCGGTCAACACCGAACGCGCGAGTAATCAATTCCAATCGTGAGTAGCGCGAGAAAGGATAGGCAAGATCGATTTGGAATTGCAGCGTTTGATCACGGATATTGCCGCTGTCGAGATAGTAGACATAGCGGAAGAGTCCGAAGCCGTAGTTAATGCGGTGCGGCAGGTAGAAGTACTGGACTGAGAAATTGGAGTTATCGATGTTGTTGAAATCGTAGTAGAGATCGGTCGTGATCAAGACCAATTGATCGCCAAGCACATCGGAGAAGAGAATCTGACCGGAGCCCTGCGCTCCGAAAAACGAGTTATAAGCCGCGGTGGCAAAAACGTAGTCGGGTGTGAACTTCGTGCGGTATTTTTTACTGAAGAAGCCGCCGCCTGGCTTGCGTGTTGTATGAGTATCCGCGAGGGCTTGTTCGCTGAGATCATTGTCCGTGATTTTTTCGCGGGCGAAGACGTATTGCGAGTATTGCCTGGTGCTCTCATTCAGGTTAACAGGGTCGGTGACGATATCGGCGGCCGAAACGCGTTCGACGGACGGATCGGGAGTGCCATGCATCCGGAAGTTAGTCAGATCGGGTTCAACCGGCTCCATTTCGTCGGGATTTTTCAAAAGATAGATATCATAGCCGCCTTCATAGAACGAAGTGAAAACCAGACGGTTAGCGATATGGGAATAGCTGGGGAGTAAGCAGCCGGTCAGAGTATTCGTGATAGCTTCGCTTTTTCCGGTTTCGAAATCGTAGCGGTAGAGATTGTTCAATCCCGACGCATCCGAGACGTAAATAACAACGTTGCCATCAGGTGAAACAGTCGGATAGCGATCGTTGAACTCATGATTAGTCAGGCGTTCTGCATACTTATCCCCGATCGTAATCTTATAAAGGTTGGTTGTGCTGTAATCGAGATCCCAGAGTTCAAAATCAGGCGGGTAGCCGAACACCATCACCGAATCTCGACGGTCGGATGAGAAAATCAATCCTTGTGAGTCTTTTGTCCATGCTGGATCATCATCGGAAAAGACATCATCCGTAACATGAACCAACTGCTTGCTGTTCAGATCATAGCAGAAGATATCCGACTGTCCGGCTTTCATGCCGACGAAGGCGATTTTATTTCCATCAGGCGACCAGATCGGATTGAAAATACCGTCAAGATCAAACCGCAGATGTTCAGTGACTCGTTTCTTCTTTACATCAAGGATATTGATGGCGTCCGAGGGGCCGGCTTTGGAGGCGAAGGTGATGAAATTGCCGTCAGGCGACCAGGAAATACGTGCGTCGAGCCACTTCAACTGTTCGAAATCCTGAGTTCGTTGACCGCGCAGTAATTTGTGATATTTCTTTTTGTCGAGGTCGAACAGCCAGATATCGAAATAGTCGGAGCGGTCGGAGAGATAGACAACCTGCTCTCCATTGGGGGAGATCGCAGCGCCATTATTAACATAGTTACGGTCTTCGCGGTGATCGGTCAGTTGTTCGGCGAAGTCCGTCGGCGGAATCATGTCGGCGATGGTGGGCCAGTAAATCTTCCGCAGCCAGTTCTGCCAGCGCTGGTTGAACTCTTCCATGTCGATTCCGATGGAACTCTTCAGAGAACGAGGGACATCGCGAGTGCGCTTGACCTTATTGACAAATTCGCCGACTTTCTCCTTGCCATACTTGCGGTCGAGGTAATAGAATACGGATTGACCGCCTTTGTAAGCGAAATAGCCGTTAAGGTAATCGACAGGGGGGAGATAGCCGGTGATGGTGGCATCGCGCATGAACATATCGGCGTCGACATCCCAACCCTTACGGGATTCGTACTCGGCTATTCCTTCCGTGAACCAGAGCGGGATATTCGACGTCGCGACTCCGATTAGAATAGACTGGAAGCCATTGCCGTAGAACATGCGCAGATTAACAGCGTGCGTCAATTCGTGATGAATGACATGCCGAAAAGCTTCGTAGTTGCCCGTATACGGCAAAACGACGCGGTTCTTGAGGAACTCGGTAAATCCGCCGACGGATTCTTCGGGCTGCTGTGAAGAAACGTTAGTCTGCTGGAATTTGTTATGCGAACTATAGATGATGAAAGTAATGCGGCCTTCCAGTTCATAATCCCAGCTATCTTCAATATCGAGCAGAGCCTGTTCGGCTGTTTCGGCGGCGAATTCAGCAATTCGGTACTGCCCATCGGCAAAGTAGACATCAAAATGTTCCGACTGCAAATATCGCCAGTTGAAGTCGGAGTATTGGACTTTATTCTTGCCGAAACCCTGCGCCAGCGCGGATGACGCTATTAAAAGCATCACCATCAAAAAGAGTGCTGACCGCAAGCAGAGTCTCTGCATTATTTTGTTTCGTATTGATGAAATCATGTCAGCTTCGCCTGTAGTTCAGGCAATAGTGAAGTCCACATTGATTCTATGGTTCATACCGGTTAAAAGTTCCGGTATTGAGGTTCTTTAATATTGTTTATTATATAAATCAGCCCTGAAGCTAAGCAATCAGCTCCAGGGCAATTAAGAATGAATGATCATCGTGAAGGTTGAGGCGAGGCCTACTAAGATCCCATGATCTCAGCAACCATTTCCAGCATTTCTTCGCTTTTAATCGGCTTCGTCAGATAGTTGTAGGCACCTTCTTTGATGACCTGAACGGTGTCTTCAATCTTTGGGTAACCTGTTAAAATAACAATGGTTGCTTGTGGGTCAATAGCTTTAATTTCACGAAAGACATCAATCCCGCTTCGTCCCCGGAGCTTAACATCGAGAAAAGTGAGCGCAGGTTTTTTGTCCATATGATATTTGACGGCGTCTTCACCGGTCGTGGTGGTCTGCACCTGATAACCGGCGGCATTCAGAAGATCCGACATGACCTGCAGGATCATGGTATCATCATCGACAACGAGAATCTCATTGGTTCGAGGGCCAGCCTCGGCGAGTTTCTGTTTCTCGATATTAACCTTGATCTCCTCCATATTCCGCTCGTCGTAGAGTCTCCAGCCTCGCCAGTCGCGGCGGACCTTGGTGATCAGACCCTCTCGTTCCCATTTGAACAGAGTTGACTTTGAGATCTGGAGTTCTTCGCAGACCTCTTTGGAAGAGTAGAATTTACCCTCTTTCACGGCGTCTTCTTTCGTAGTGTGGTTAATATATTACCTATAGTAGGTATAATATAAGCATAGAAGGCGGCAGAGTCAAGCAAGGAGTTGAAAATGTAGACTCTTACCGAGGGGGGATTGCAGGGATTACGTAAATCTACCGAAATGGGGAACTTTAGGGAGATTTCGGGTCCTTTGGGGGATTATCATCACCCTTAAGACCCTCCTTAAACTCCTTTGTGCCTCGTCCGAGACCTTTCATAAGCTCGGGGACTCGTTTGGCACCGAAGAGCAAGAGGATAATGGCAGCAATAAGTAGTATTTCAACCCAACCAAAGCGCATCAGCAGGTACTCCATAAATAGCTAATAAGCAGGTCAAGTATACTAAAAACCAAGTAATAAATCAAGCACAGTCTGGAGTTTTAGCATGTGTATTATACAAAAAAAGGCAGGGGGGCAGGTGAAGCCACCTACCCCCCCGAGAGTTTATAGTAAAAACCTGTCCGCCACCTGTCTTGAAATCTACAAAGGCTTCTTTTAAGGGGCGGTGGAGGAGCGGATTTGGTAGAAGTAGATTTCAGAATTTAGAACTGCATCGATATCCAGATAGCTGTTCGTTGATACCGAGGCGATTGGTGTCACAAAAGGTCCGTCTGCAGAATCCGACCTGTAGATTCGATAGTAGGGCGCTCCTGTTGAGCTCCAGCTTAAGGCGATGTCCGCTCCGGATCGTTGAATCAGCAAGGTGGTCGGTTCGCTGATCCAGCCGCGAGCACGGATCATGCGATTTCCGCTGCGGGAATTGGGATGGATTCCGTCGTCCGCGAGCCAATCTTCGTCGCATGGTTCATAGACGACGGAACGACCGACGGGAGTATTGCTGTCGAGTCCAAATGCTTCAGCGGAGTTTTCCGGGTCGCTTACGGCGTCATAGCCGTTCGCGACAGCAATGTAGAAGTCGCCATACAGCACGGGAGCCTCGACTGCTTCGTCCTGCAAGTTGACAATTGACCAATA
>JAHIZR010000309.1 GCA_018814465.1 bacterium
CTCAGGGAGCGGATAACCAGTTGCCAGACCTCATGTGCCACGGTTTGCTTCGGCACTATGGCCTGCCGCTTCCAAGTATTGCCAAACAGCTCAAGGCTGATGCTGTCTTCCGACCCTGCGCCATCCACCACCCACTGCCAGCCGTCCGGCTGAAGATCCTCCCCGAGTGAATAGGAATCAAGCAAGACCGGTTCGGCAAAACTCTCGATGATGACATACTCGGGATCATCCAGCGAGTTGCCGGCTCGAAACGCGACGATTGCATAAAACCTGCTGCTATTGCCGGGTGTCGAGGGGATGGAATCTATATAAACGGTGTCGGCTGTCGAAGCAAGAATTTCGGGCGCAGTCATGTCGGATGTTTCCGAAACCAGCACCCGGTAATACCATTGCCCCGGCAGGTCCGACCAGCTCAGGACAGCCTTGCCATCCTCGATTTTTATCACGACCCGGGGAGCCATTAATCGCGTCTTGGCTTGAACTGCGGACTCTGCCTCACAATAAGCAAGGACACCGAGTAAGCACGTGAAGATGAGATAGAATCTTTTCATTGCAGAATCCCTGTTGTTATTATAAGAAAGCCTATTTTAATTGGAATAGCAAGTGGCTAATCTGCAATTTCTTTTCTGATCGGCAGAAGCTCATTACTTGATTATCTTGATCTTAGGGCTATCTCGCAGCTTGATGAAACAAAAAAGCCGAATCATTTTTGATCCGGCTTGAAAATCAGTAAGCAAGACTAAACGAAAGGCTTCAGAATATTCTGCCAGGCTGAAATCGCAGACGGAAAGCTGTGTTCTTTGTCGATCAGCTCAAAGGCATTCTGCGATTGCCTCCCCCACTCGTCCGGGTTATTCAGATAATTGAGTGCAGCCTCAACGAATTGCTCTTTGGAAGCTTCAATCGGCAGCAGGTGGCCGGTTTGTCCGGTACGGATGGTGTCCGACATATCGCCGCAGTCTGTTGTAATCGCCACCATGCCGCAGCGCATCGCTTCCATACTGGCCAGAGACAATCCTTCATTG
Organism: bacterium; assembly: GCA_018814465.1. Lineage (GTDB taxonomy): Bacteria > Electryoneota > RPQS01 > RPQS01 > RPQS01 > JAHIZR01. Next base: position 1,026 of record JAHIZR010000309.1, read on the forward strand.
ATCGAGCAGAGCAGGAAGACTCTTGACCGCCGGTAATAATCCGCAACCTGATTCGTTTGAGTCCAGAGCACCGCTTCGCGAAGATGCAAACGCTCCAGCGCCGCCGCGAATTCATCGTGCATACCGCCGTCTCCCAGCCAGCAAAGTTTCGTCTGTGGCCGGCGATTTAATATTTCACGGAAGACCTCAAGCGTGAAGATCGGGCGTTTCCGCTCCCGCAGTTGAGCCGCGATGAGGATGTCGATATCCCGCTCGTTTTCCCCCGGATAGTAGCGGGACGGATCGATCGTGCTGTGCAGTTTGATAATCTGGTCCGCCCGATAGCCCTGAGCCGTCAGGAAGCGCTCCGTGTTCGATCCCGGCACAAAAATCCGCTCGGCTTTTTGAGAAAAATACCGCGCAATTTTTTCAAGCCGCTCCGGATGCTTGCTGCGTTCAATCACGCGATTATCCGAGACATCGACATTGTGCGCGAACTTGATTTCCGCGGGCCCGGCGATAAAATGAAGATATACCGGCACACCGCGAATCTTTGCGAGAACAACAGCAAATAGCCCGTGCGGGACGACACTATAAGCCATTACAAGCTGAGTGCGAGGATTAAACACCTCTTTTAAGAGTAGCGGCAGCCGTCCGCCCAGCCTGCCCAGCTTTGACCAGATTCCCGTCGGCCATACCCACTTTATCCGCTCGTACTGCGGTCCCTGGCGATCACTAACAACCACGACCTCCAAATCTTCCCGCGATTGAACGAGCGGAACTAATTTCGCGTGAAAAAGATTATCGTTCAAAGTCGTGGTAATGACAACGCGCATGGATTATGCGCTCCAAAGATTGGATGCCGATGAAAACCGCTGGCGCAGGATCAAACCGAAGAATTGAGGATCCCGAACGAGATAGCGCTTCCAAAGCCGCTTCGGTTCCACCAGCAAACGATATGACCACTCCATCCCGGTGCGCGTCATCCATGCCGGACACTCCCGCACACGCCCTGCGATTACATCAAACGCATAGCCGACACCGATTGCAACGCGGGAAGGCAGCCGGTCGCGATACTTATAGATCCATTTTTCGCTCTTGGGCGCACCAACACCCAGAAAGAGAATATCGGGCTTCAGTGTATCAAGTTCGCGCAGAATATCTTCTGTCTCCGCTTCGTCTTTGCCGAACTGCATTGAAGGAGATCTGGTGCCCGCCACCTTGAGACCGAGATATTTCTCTTGAAGCTTCGCTCCCGCGACTTTGGCAATATCGTTCACGGAAGCAAGGATGTAGATACTCCAGCCTCGCTTTGCCGCCAGCTCACACATCGGATCCACAAGCAGCCTCCCCGCAACACCCTCCCGAAAATGGACGCCGGCCAGCCGCGAACCGCGCACTAACCATTTCCCATCAGGAACAGAGAGCGCGGAAACATTGACAATATCGCGAAATTCTTCATCCTTTTGCGCATGCAGAATATGATCAATATTCGGCGTCACAATGTGGTGCATTCCCGGCGCGGCCATAAAATGCTCGATGGCCTCGAGAATCTCACCGCGAGTGACATCGTCAACTCGCACACCAACGATATTGTAGGAAGTGTACTTCATGTATAATGGGGGAGTATCAGAAATTTGAGACAATCTGCTTGGAATCGCTATAAGATAGCAATTCCAACAGGAATTTCAACCTCAAGCAGATTCTTTCTTAAATGAGTGTCCCGCGTAAGAGCCGGATACGCGGGATGATAAACTCTGAATGCTGCTTCGCTCTTCATGAATCAGCCTTTGAATACAGGCGAACCGACCGCATTCTGTCCAATTCATGTGAGGTAATTGACGGATCGCCAAGCCTTACCGGAGCTTTCAGTTGCGGCAGCGTCGGTCTCGCTTCCAAGGCTTCGTGCTCGCTGATCTCATCCCAAAACGCGTCGGACATATGCTCCCACTGGTAGCTTTGCAGTACATGAGCGCGTCCTGTTTCTCCCATGATCCGCAGCCGCAAAGGATCCATAAGCATGTGTATTATAGTGCCTGCAAGCGCATCACTTGAATCTTGTTCGATTACTCGTCCCGTAACTCCATCCATGATCGTGTCCATCGCTCCGGCACAGGCAGTCGTCAACACCGGGCAGGCGCACGCTTGAGCATTCAGCGAATTCAGTCCGCAACTCACGCCCGCCTGAATGCGAGTGGGAATAACCAGCAAAGACGATCGGGAATAGGCTTCAGCGATCCGGCTCTCGGAGGCATTCCCGTGAAACCGCACTCCCTTGCCCTTCCACAAAGGGAAGTCAATCAGATTGGCATCGTCCACCGGTTCGCCGAAGATATCCAGTACAGCCTGCGGCAGACTCTGCTTGACTTTCAGGAATGCTTCGAGTAAAACATCCGCGCCACTCAGCGAATCCAAGTCGCCGTTAAAGCAAATTCGGCAATGATCCCGATGAACCGGCCGGGAGTAATATACGCGCGGATCGATCCCCAAGGGAATCACGCGCAGCCGTGATGGCTTCATCCCGCATGACTCAAGCTGAGAGCGATAATGTTCGGTTGTGCAAACGACTAAATCTGTACAACGTTTCAGCTCTCCGGGAGAGCTGTCCGTTTTCGCCAAGGAATCGGACAAAAGCCACAGGATTCTCTTTCTGAGGTTCGCAAAGCGAAGCGCGCAGCCTGTAATTTCAGGGCGGTCGATCGCGATTAAGACATCAAAATGGGGCGCCAATTCGTTCAGCGCCGTCTCAAACTCATCCTTTGTTCCGAGATCCTGAAACTCGACTCCCTCCCATTTTCCGTTGCCACGTGTTAGCGGCGCGGCTATGGTCACACGGCTTCCCCGCTTAACCAGATGCCGCGCTAACTGAATCATGGCAATGTCCGCTGAGGCTTGCGGAAACTGCGGATCGAGCGCAGCAGTGTTGCTGATCATCAGGACTGAGATCGAGGAAGCGGGCTTGCTGTTCTCAGTCCGGCGATTCTCAACAGACGGTTTAGCCTTGTTTACTATCATAAGATCGGGATCATTCGTTGAAGGCAGAGGCAGAGGCTGAGGATGAACCTCTTGAGGATCGACTCCATGCAGCTTCTTTGCTTCAATGACAAAAGGATGGCGCGTGCGGATCATAATGGGTGATGTGGTTTGTTGATTCTTTATGAGTGAATCGATCCAGCGAATGTTGTGAAGGGACTTAGGATCGCCGGTGTGCAGAGATAGTATCTTTAACGCTTCCTCGAATCCGCAGTTCATCGCCAGCAATACCGCCCGATTGATATCGGTTTCGAGCGAGGGGTGCAGCTGAGCCGCCAGATTCAAATATTCCAGAGCAAGTTCTATGTCCACTTGCCAGGGACCTTCGAGACAAATATCCGCCATTGCTGTATAAGCAATCGCAAGCTCCTCGGCTGAATTGTCTGTGTCTAATTTCGGAAAAAGCGCCTTGAGATAAGGATGCTCGCGATAGTGCTTCAGGATCGCATCAGACTCATCCTTGCCGATCTGCATATGAGCGAGACTGTCTTTTCGATTCAGGAACAATCCCACGGTATCTCGCAGATGAGTCATCGGGAAGTGCGCGCCCATGCGCAGCCAGAAATCGAAATCAGCCGCTGACCAGTATTTGTCGTCATTAAAATAGCCGACTATATCGTGGACTTTCCGTCTCCACATCGGACAGGGCCCGATAAAACAATGCCGATGCAGATCATAGTACGAATAGTCCTGATTCTCGAGCATTTCAGTCGCAGAGGTGGTCGCGAAGGTCTCATTCTCATTCTCGGTCTGGATGCAGTCCCCATACACAAGCCCCAGCTTCTCATCCGACAAGAGTACATTTGAGAGTTTTTCGAGAGCTTGGGTATGCAGCCGGTCATCCGTGTTGGCATTCGTGATAAACTCGCCTCGCGCTATTTGGATGGCTCTGTTCCAAGCTGTATACAAGCCTTCGCGATTGCCGGTATGAAGCAAAACGAGGTCACAGAAGCGATTTTCGTATTCGCGAGCAATTTCCCATTCATTTTCAGGAGATCCGCTGATAACCACGATCACCTCAAGCTTCGAAACAATTGTCTGTTCCGCCAGAGAATCGAGGCAACCTCTTATAAATTTTGAAGATTTGTAGGTCGATACGATAGCTGTAACGAGGGGTTTCACGTGTTTCGGAGGTTGGCTCATTGAGTCGAGAATGTGGGTCGTTTTTGCTTGAGAATCTTGGATTAGACTATCTGCAACTGTTATAGCAAGAGACAGGCCATTTAACTTGCTACAACATAATGATTTATTAATAATTGATATTCATATATTTGTCGAAGAGCGTCCAATTTTGACATAGCTCAGATATGGATGATTTTGCCTAAAAAATTCGAACTTTTGAACATATTCATTTTCTTGTATTTGCTTGCCTTTCCAAAACTAAGTTCTTACATTCCAATCAATCTACTCCGTGTTCGGACTATCTTTGAAGAAGGACAACTCCATGATGACTCGTAATCGTCTCGCGAATCTCCGCATACTCATGAAAAAACATAAGCTTGATGGCTATCTGGTGGCAAGCGCGGATCCTCATTCAAGTGAGTACTTGCCGGAGTGCTGGAAGAGGAGGCATTTCATCACCGGTTTCACAGGTTCTGCCGGCGAAGCCGCAATCACGATGAACTCAGGCGCGCTCTGGACCGATTCCCGCTATTTTGTCCAAGCGGGAATCGAACTGAAAGGCTCCGGGATAAAACTGATGCGGCTCGGTGTTCCCGGGACTCCTGCGATTTCGGAATGGTTAGGAAGTCAACTGAAGAAGAACGCCCGTGTCGGATTCGATCCACAAGTCGTTTCGCAGACTCAATATGAGCAATTCAAGAGAGAATTCGCCGCTCTGTCTCTGAATCTGGTTCGAGTGAAGGCAAACCTGGTCGATGCAGTATGGACTGATCGTCCCGCGCTCCCCGGCGATCCGATCGAAATACAGCCCTTAGACTATGCCGGTGAAGCAATTGCCTCCAAGTTGCGGAGACTGCGCAAAGCGCTGAAAGAAAAGGGGGCGACGGCTCACGTCATCGCGTCCCTTGATATCATTGCCTGGCTGTTCAATATTCGCGGGAAAGACATCCAGTATAATCCCTATGTCGTCGCTTATGCGCTGATTACGGATAAGAAAGCTTATCTCTTTACGGATATGAAGAAAGTCACTCCGGCTGTCCGGCGCATGTTCGGCAGGCAGGTTGAGATTCGCAGGTATGAATCCTTCGAGTCCGTGATTTCACGATTGGGAAGCCGCAATGTTGTTTTGATCGACCCTGCCAATACAAGCCGCTGGATTGCGGATTTGATTCCGAAAAGAGTCAAGCGTGTCTTCTGTGATTCACCGATAGTTATGATGCGCGCCATGAAGAATGCAACGGAATTACGGGGAGCGGTCAAAGCGCACGTCCGCGACGGCGTTGCCATGTGCAGATTTCTGCACTGGCTGGAAGAAACAATTCCCGGCGGTGAAGTAAACGAGATCAACGCCGCCGAAAAGCTGGCTTCCTTCCGTGCCAAGAGCAAACTCTATCGCGGCGACAGCTTCGATCCGATTGTCGGTTACGCGGAACACGGAGCAATCGTTCATTACTCCGCCAAACCGGAAAGCTGCGCAAAGATTCGTCCGCATGGAATACTGCTCCTTGACACCGGCGGGCAGTATCAGGACGGCACTACGGATATCACGAGAACCATCGCTCTCAGCACTCCCACCCGTGAACAGAAAGAGCATTTCACGCGAGTATTGAAAGGTCATATCGCCATTGTGACGACGAGCTTCCCCGACGGCGTCAGCGGAGGACAGATTGACGCGTTTGCCCGCCGCGCGCTCTGGGATGCGGGAACCAATTACGGGCATGGCACGGGTCATGGTGTCGGCTCCTATCTCGGAGTTCATGAAGGTCCGCAGAGAATCTCACCGTTAGGATTCGGAACGGCGCTCCAACCCGGCATGATTCTATCGAATGAACCCGGATCCTATCTCGAAGGCAAGTTCGGAGTCAGAATCGAAAATCTTATCTATGTTGCGGAAGACAAGGAGAAATCGACACCACGTACGCGCTTTTTCCGCTTCGAGAATCTTACGCTGTGTCCGATTGATACAAAATTAATCGACAAGAAACTCATGTCGACAGATGAGATCCGTTATCTAAATAAATATCATGCGATCGTCCGTAAGAAACTTCTCCCCTACTTGAAAGGCTCGGATGCCACTTGGCTGAAGCGGGCGACTAAAGCAATCTAAGTCAACAACAGACTGCAACGAAAACGGACACTCAAGCGAGTGTCCGTTTTTTATGGATGAAGCGCGGGGCGCACAAACCTGCTTATGATTCACCGCAGAAGCATCAGTTTCGTAGTGGCGTGAAGATTCCCCGCTGTCGCGGACCTCATCACCGCTTTCTATCACTTATTAAGTTGAGTCGTGTGCCGTGTCTCGATAGGTTGTCTTTTTCGCGGCGTCGAATCTCCAGATTCGACTCTGAAAACCACTGTCTTACGGTTGAATCTGGAGATTCGACTCGGCGGTTAAACTGTTTATTTGATTTAGAAATACTGTTTTCATGATGAACTCCTGCCTATTAATACTTCATTGGACTCCCCAATTGAAAGAGTCCCTACTAAATGGTAAGAACTTATAGATATCGAGAGTGACCTCTATTTCAGTAGAACCATTTTTTTTGTTTTCGATTCTTGTCCGGCTCTAAGAGAAACTGTGTATATGCCGGATGGAAGGTTCGCTGCAGAAAAAGTCAGTTCATGCCATCCCAGCGGAACACTATCATCTATGATCGTCTTTACCTTCTTTCCCAGAATATCGTAGATTGCCAGTGTAACTTGCTGCGTGCGATTGATTGAAAAACGGATTGTAGTTTGTGCATTGAAGGGATTGGGATAGTTCTGATACAAAGTGATGCGATCAGGCAGCAAAGGGAGTGGTTCACCTACGGATTCCGGGCCAGCCAATCGCACGACCCAAGAGTGCCAACCAACCGGATTCGGAGGAACATGATGCTCTCCGCAGAAGGCATACCCCGATGGGATTGCCTTGCACATTCCGTGAGCATAGTCTGAGCCCTCCAATCCATAATAGCCCATCCACAACGAATCACCCGCAAGGCTTATACTCATCACGAAAGCTTGATTATTGCCTGTCTCTGTTGAAGAGGTGTGTCCACAGATGACAATTGTACTATCAGAAGCAAAAACGATTTCTTCAGCCTCATCATTCCCTGAACCGCCGAAAATTCTCTCCCAGATGACCTCTCCCTCACTGTCGGTCTTGATAACAGCTATGTCTTTGTACGTTCCAGTCTCGGGATCGTTGTTCACATATCCTGTGAGTGCAAATCCGCCGTCCGGCAATTCAACAACACCGTAGCCAAAGCTCTCATAGGACTGTGCAAGAAAACGTGTCCACACCGAATCGCCATTCATGTCGAGCTTGGAAAGTTGAATGTACCAATCACCCTGTACATTGTAGCACTTAGTGCCAACTCCCACGTACCCATCCTCGACTTGGATAAGGTCATAAATGTGCTCACAGCCGATTCCGCCATGATGTGATACCCACTCCACCTCGCCATTATCATCAATCTTGAATACCGAAATATCAGGGGTGGGATCAGGTGATAGATTCATTGATCCTACAATGAATCCACCATCATGGGCTTCGCAAATCGCAAAAGCGCGGTCATACCACCAATATAGTGAATCGGGATAGTGATGCACCCAAATCTCGTTTCCCTGACTGTCATATCTACCGACAGCCGGATACCAACTGGTTTCGCCTGGCGGAGGACCAAAACCGACAAACATGTAGTCACCATCAAGTGTAACCAAGACTCGCCAGATCCAAGCAAAGCCACTCTCCTGCGGAAACCGTGTCCACAACGTATCACCATCTGCATTGAGTCTCATTAAGAATCCCCTCTGAGGAGCGCCATCGGCTCCGCCGCCGACCAAGAATCCACCATCAGCCAAGGCAACGATGTCTGAAGCTGCCGACGACTCCGAATCATCGAGATAGTTACGAGACCAAACCGTATCTGGCGGCTGGGCGTAACTTGTGCAAAACAGACACAACAATGTGATGAAGGTTGATAGTCGCATTATGATTCCAAAAAACAAAGCGAGTCCTTCCTATTCACGTCTCAAATAGAAAGACTCGCTTATGATGATTGTGTTAGAATGTCGCCGAGGTTCGAGGCCTTAGCTATTGGTTAGAATACTCATCTCGGCTTGCATTGTCAAGAACAATTTAGCCCCCGCTTTCCGCCGAGCAGGGTCGCTGACCCTGACGATATTTCCGACGAGCAGGGTTTAAGCGCTGAACAACTTCTCATTTACACCGAAGCATAGAGCGCAATACCCTACCGGAATCTGCTCCCCTTGTTCCATGAGGAACTCTTTTTATTTCCCCCCAAACTCGGTTTGGGGAGACAAGGGGGGTTCTTCTCCGCCGCCGCTCCGCCAAGATCATTTTTCACCCGGTAGCGTTGCACGGCAGTGCACTCTTGTTTTTCTCCGCCCCATACCACGCCTGCATTCGCGTTTCGAGTTTCATCCCTCATCCCTCCGCCCTTATCCCTTGTTTTTACACCATATACAACGTTCACTTGACTTTTGCCAAATAATGTCGTATATTACATCCCATGTCAATATCGTATACCTTATATTTCATACCTTATTCGTACCGTTTTCGACCGTTTTTCGACAGATTTGAATTCCTATTTCAAATTTCTAATTTCTAATTTTCAACCACTTCCCCAGTTCGTTCGGTCAAAAAAAGTTTTCGCCTATATTATGTATAGTAACTTCCACCCCGCCGAGGCTCCCGTCCCCGGGTGACCAGTAACTTCCACCCCGCCGAGGCTCCCGTCCCCGGGTGCCCGGAATGACAGCTTTGGGATTTCCATATGAAGGCTTAAACATGCGCACCCCTTGACTGAGTTCTACGCTAAGCTTTTCGGGAAGAAGGCTTCCCGAG
>JAHIZR010000310.1 GCA_018814465.1 bacterium
GACTTCTCCCCCAAGCTGCTGAAGCGTATGCTGAAGCCTTGTCAGATCAGATTCACTCAGCTTCTCACAGTATCGTTTGTCGATCGTATGAGCAATCTCGGCAAGCTTTGGAACAAGCGCCAAACCCTCCACTGACAATTCGACACTGACGGAGCGCCGGTCTTCAGGGCTTGCCACTCTCTTAAGCAGTCCCTTTCTCTCTAATGTATCCAGATGGCGGCTGACGGCGGCGCCATCCACATTGAGAGCATCGGAAATTGCGGAGGGAGTGGAAGCCTTCTCAATCGCGATTGCCGCCAACACATTCCACTGCGAGACGGTGACCTTTTGATCGCGGAAGGCTTGCTGTAGGTCGCGAGTTATTTGCTGGCCGATCCGATTGAGCTGAATATAGAAACTTTGTGTGTAGCCCAATGAATTCTTCATTGTCATATATTAATTGATTAGTCAATTAATGTCAAGTGAAATAACATTGATATGTCAAATATATTTCTCTTAAATTCACCTTTAACAAATAATAGACAAAAAAGAGGCGAACCCCCAAAGAGGTTCGCCTCGAATTGAATACCTAAATAAGCTGGCTTACTTGAGAAGCATCAGTTTCTTGGTCGTTGCGAATTCATTGCTATGCACACGGGCGAAATACAGTCCCGAAGGCAGGTTCGATGCATCAAAACTGACGTTGTGATAGCCGGCATCAAAGGTACCATTGAGAAGCTGGCTGACCAGTCGGCCTGTGACATCGAAAACGCTTACGTTCAGGAACGTCGCCTGCGGCAGCGCAAACTCAAGATTTGTGGTGGGGTTGAACGGATTCGGATAAACCGCCAGTGAATACTCGGTCGGCAATTCGCGTCCGGCCATAATCGGCAGCGGTCCTTCGATCGAGCCGTCTTGCGTTCCAGCCGTCCACGTTCCGCTTCCGGAGCAGCCGGTGCTGTTGCTGAGACGGAAACCGGTCAGTGTACCTTGGTCTTCATCCAAGGGTGTTGTGTCAGTCCAGAAAACAACCGAGTCGCCTTCATCATACAACGTGTAATCCCAATCACCCGTACCGACGTAGTCTGCGGTCGTGCCGTCACACAGACTGCGAATGGTTAGCCTGGAAACACAGCCCGTCGTCCACGTCAAGGAATAATCCCAGTCCGGCGGGCCTGCGGAAACCAGCGCCAGCGTCGCGGTTCCGGCATTCGGCTGAGCCAGCGTCCCGCTCACCGTGGCGGAATGATCGCCTTCACCGCATTCGTTGGTGGCCGCGACATAATAGCTGTAATTCGTTCCGAAAACCAGCGTCTCGTCGCAGTCTTCGTAGAATCCTACTCCCGGATCTTCCGTGTCGACCAGAACATTATTGCGATAGATACCGTAGGAGATAATATCACCGGCTAAATCCGTCCAGTTAACTCTGATGCAGTTGCACATACTGACCGTCGAAACGCCCGTGACCGCATTCGGAGTGTCCAGCCGGGTTCCGATCACCGGAGAACTTGGCGTGCCATCACCGCAAGCATTCTTGGGAATAACGCGATAACCCGTTTGAACACCGGGAACTGCCAAAACATCGAAATATTCAGATACACTGGCAGCGACGGAATCGAAGCGTGTCGTATTGCGTTTGATAATGAATTCGGTCACGTCGTCGTCGCCGCTATAGGTCCAGGTCAGGTGCACTGCTTCACAAGTGCCTTCCACTTCGGTGATCGTCACGGTTCCTTGCGGCCGTAAAAAGGCTTCGCCGTTGCGATGCGTGGATTGAGTGCCCTCTCCGCACGTCGTTGACCAGCCGACTGCGTAGTATTCCTGCGGTCCTATTAACGGAGCGATGTCTTTCATCCTGAACTGCACCCCGGCGGTGGGATTCGTTTTTGTCGCGACCAGCACATCCCCGCCTGTTTCAACCCGATATAACCGGACTTCATTCAGTCCCGACACTGATGCCACACTGACCATACTAACCACACTGTCACAGTAAGTCGTGGAAGTGGAGACCAAATTCGGAATCGGCGGAGCTGGGAGGCGAGTGCCGGTGGATGGATCGCTGAGCTGCGAGGTGATTTCGGTTTGATCCGGACAAGTGCGAATCGCCGCAACACGATAGGTGCTGTTGCCATTAGGCGCGGTAAAATCCGAGTAAGTAAAGGGAGCCGTGGTGGTCATCACCTCCGCCAGGAATTCGCCGCCGCGATTGATTTCAAAACCGATGATGTCAA
>JAHIZR010000311.1 GCA_018814465.1 bacterium
CCGGGAATCCCGGCAATGGCGACCGTGCCGATCAAAAAAGTCATGAAGGTCTTCGGCATCTTGTCCTTCAGGCCGCCCATGCGGCGGATATCCTGTTCGTTGGACATGCCGTGAATGACCGAACCGGAACCAAGAAACAACAATCCCTTGAAGAAGGAGTGCGTCATTAAATGGAAAATCGCCGCCGTAAAAGCTCCCACGCCACAAGCCAGAAACATATAGCCCAACTGACTGACCGTAGAGTAGGCCAGCACTTTTTTAATATCGTTCTGAACCAAGCCGATTGTCGCGGCGAAGAGCGCGGTGCCGCCGCCGATCCAGGCAACTACGGAAAGCGCTGTCGGTGAGAGCGAGAACAGGAAGTTTGAGCGCACGACCATGTAAACCCCGGCTGTCACCATCGTGGCCGCATGAATCAGCGCCGAAACCGGAGTCGGACCGGCCATTGCATCCGGCAGCCAGACATAGAGCGGGAACTGAGCCGACTTGCCGACCGCTCCGGCGAAGAGCAGCAAGCAGATCACCGTGATTACACCCGCGCCCACGGGAAAAGCCTGCGCCATCGGTTCAATCTCGGAGAAATGAAGCGAGCCGAAAGTCGACCAAATGAGGAAGATCGCCAGCAGGAAACCGAAGTCGCCGATACGATTGATGATGAAAGCCTTCTTCCCCGCCGAAGCCTTCAATTCATCGGTGTACCAGAAACCGATCAACAGGTAGGAACAAAGCCCGACGCCTTCCCAACCGACGAACATCACCAGATAATTATTGCCCATCACCAGCATAAGCATAAAAAAGACGAAGAGATTCATGAAGATAAAAAACTTCCTGAATCCTTCGTCGCCATGCATATAGCCGATCGAATAGATATGGATCAGAAAACTAACCCCGGTGACAACCAGCATCATCACCAATGACAACTGATCAATCAGGAATCCAGCGCTGACTTCCAGATTCCCGATGGAAATCCAAGTGAAGAGATTCTGCTCGAAGTGACGCGCGCCCGCTTCCATTCCGAGCATCTGAAAGAACGCGAATACGACGACAATAAAGCTGAATCCGACCGTGAGCGATGCCAGCCAACCGATCTGCTGCTCCGTCCGTCCGCGCATAACAAAGGTGTTGATCACGACACCCAGCAGGGGGAAGAGCGGGACGAGATAGATCAGGTCCAGCATGCTACCACTTCAACTGCTTTAAGGAATCGATGCTCATCATCCCCCGGTGCCGCCAGATGGCAATCAGAATCGCCAATCCGACCGCAATCTCCGCCGCCGCGATACAGAGCACGAAGAAGACGATAACTTGGCCTTCGATGTTCGCCGAATAGCGCGCCAGAGCGATGAAGGTCAGATTCACGGCATTCAGCATTAACTCGATCGACATCATAATCACAATCAAGTTCTTGCGAGTCAGCACACCCATCACTCCGATGCCGAAGAGAACCGCTGACAGCAGCAGATAATGAGCCAGTTCAATCTGCATCGATTTCTCCTTCCGAGGTGGGCTTGCGGATAATCGCGACCGCGCCGATCATGGCGAGCAGCAGCAGGATTGAGATCACCTCAAAGGCATACAGATATTTCGAAAAGAGGAGCGTCCCGATTTGTTTCGTCGTCCCGAAGGATTCCGGCAGATCAACCAGCGGCGGCAGGAGCGACGTTCCCTTCATGATCATCATAAAGAAGATGAGCAGAGTCAAACCCGCGATTGTCAAACCCGCGATGCGCCATCCGACCGGCAGCTTCTCTTCAATCTGCTGAAGGTTGAGGAGCATAATCACGAACAAGATCAGGACGACTACCGCCCCGGCATAGACCATGATCTGAATCGCCGCGACAAAGGGAGCGGCCAATAACACATAAAACCCCGCGAGACAGAACAGAGTCACCACGAGGTAGAGTGCGCTCGAGACCGGAGATGGAGAAGTCACAACCAGCAGGGCGGCGAGAATCGAGACGATGGCAAGTACGGTGAAAAGGATGGTTTCCATCAGAATAGATGGGAAGGCAAGATAATCCTATGAATATTTAGAAGATTCGGTGAATATAGGGATTAAGGCAAACAATGTCAATTTGTTTAGAGCATATCTTAATAACATTATTTACGGTAAGCAACTCGAAATGCTCTACTTACACTTAGTTTTTATGCAGAACGAGGAGTTAGGATTCCGGCCGGGTTGCGCGAGATAACAGTCTCCGCACTATGAAAACGAAACCGCTGCTTAACCTGGCTCGGCGAGCCTGAGTATCGATTCACCTACGATTATTTTTGGGATACGCTCTAGGGAATTCCGGAATTCGCTTCCCGGATTCTCTGCAGTTCCGATAGAAATTCATCGACGCTTTCATAGCGATTGAAAACCGAGGCGAATCTAACATAGGCTACC
>JAHIZR010000312.1 GCA_018814465.1 bacterium
CTAACGAACACTCGGCAGCGGCGCTTCGAAGCGTTCTTCCGCGCCGTCCCCTCCGGATTTATAAATCAACGCTTCGTTCCCATACCCCAGCATCACGAGATCCAAAGGCGGCAAGCCCGCAACGCGATAAGCATAGACTTTGGCCGCATTGATCCCTGTTCCGCTATAGACGGTGGCATCGTATGTCCCGGAATACAGCCGAAGTTCCGCCCGTTCATCTGACTTCGGCTTATCCAAACGGTCATAATCCAGAGTGTTCTCCGGCAAATCAAAGCTTGCAGGCGTTAATTCACCCTTGTTCACCCGATAGAGCGAACGGTGAATCGTCTCGATCTTGCCGTCGTTCATACTGAAAACCAAATCAAACTCGATCGTCATCTTCGGAGCATCCAGCGTCCGATAAACGATCTGCATATGCTCCGCCTGCTTGGACATCCAGGGAATCGCGCCCAGATAGTTCACCGTGAAATGCGCGCGAATCGAACCATGAGCCCCCTGCTTGAGTCCCCAATCCGACTCCTGATAAGTCGCCCATGTGCCGGTGGTCGACAAGGACGGAAAACCGCGATACAGCATGCGTCGGGTCCAGGTAATCGCCTTCCCGACCAGCTCGTCGACAGGAGTTTCTACGGGCAAAGCCTCTGCTTCGATGACGGCTCCGGTTGTGTCCGCCTTCGTCGTATCCGCCTTGGTTGTATCCGATTCAACACCGTAATTGAATTCATATTGAGCCGGTGCGGCGCCGGCTGCGAATAAGAGCATCACCGCTGCGATTAAATGTCTGCCTGTTGTCTGAATACGATCTGTCATTGTCTTTCCTCCCTTACCAAATAGCGGCAACCCGGCCGCCATCATTGCAAATGGTTTGACCGGTAATATAAGACGCGCGCGGAGACAGCAAAAAGGCGCAGAGCGCGGGAAACTCACTGACATCGGCGATACGATCCATCGGGATTTCTTCCATGTAAGCGGCGCGCACCTCGTCGAGTGTTTGCCCTGAATTCGCCGCCGCCGCGGCATCCAGTTCTTTCGTGCGCTCCGTCAAAAACCGCCCCGGCGCCACCAAGTTGATGCGCACATTCCGGGGCGCGACTTCATTGGACAGGTACTTCAGATAACCCGCCACTGCGGGACGCAGGGAATTTGATGTCGTCAGATTGGGTATCGGCTGCTTGACGGAGGTAGAGGTGATCGCGACAATTGCTCCGCCGCCGTTTTGGATCATGGATGGGATCAGTCCCCGGCACAAGCGAACAACAGAAAGGAATACCGAATCGAAAGCCGTCTGCCACTGTTCGTCGGTTATCTTCAGCGGCAGTCCGGCCGGAGGTCCGCCGCAATTGGTTACGAAACCGTCTGCCTTGCCTTCAAAACAGGTCAGCGTCTCTTCGACAAGCCGCTCAACTTCAGAGCGCTTCGCCAGATCGGCTGTGAACGTTGTGAAGCCGCTCAAGCCTTCTTCATGCAGCCGATCAGACGCATGCTCAAGATGCTCGCTGTTCGAACTGCTGAACAGAACTTGCGCTCCTTCCCGCAGCAGCTCGCGAGCCACACTGAAGCCCAACCCTTTCGATGCGGCGGTAACCAGATACTTGCGGCCGGCTAAATTCAGATCCATAACCGCTAAAAAGTGGCGTTGGTGGTGACTCTGATGTTGACGGTTGTCTGCTCACCGGGTAGTACCTCGGCGGCGCCCTGAATGCCTTCGCCATTCCAGCCGTTGAAATACCAGCCGCCGTTTTCTTCGACAAACACGCTGTACATGCCGGGTTCGACTTCGACAAAGAACTTTCCGCTTTCGTCGGTCATCGTCTCGGCAATCAGCGGAGTCGGCACCTCCATTAAGGTCGCGCTCGCGGCCCCGCCCATCTTCACGGGGGCATGAACTCGAATCCGCAGCCCCGCGCCGGGAGTCTTGGAATTCTGAGCCGAATTCGAATCCGTCATCGGCATGAAGTTGCCTTCCCAGATCTCAACCTGACCCGCGATTCCCTGCGCAGGTCCGTCTTCGACAGTGGTCTCCGGAGCTTCCTTCGATCCCATCGCAAACACAGCAGCGGCCGCGAGACAGGCCAGCGCTAAAAACAAACTTCTCTGAAATAGCTTCATCTTAGCGAATGTCCTTTATGCGAAGTTGCGTGGTTCTGCGATTCATGTAATCATTCTCTTCGATGACATAGACCATATCCACGGAACGGTTGCCGTTGCCGAATTGATCGATGCGATCTCCAAGATTGAAGCCGATCGCATCGAATTTCACCCCGCCTTGCGCGGCGATGAACTTGAGATGGTTCTGGCCCACAATGCGGGGCGCGTACACGCTGGCAAGACCGCGCGAAACAAAAGTCGGACGAGTATTCTGCGGCCCGAACGGCTCAAACATCTTCAGCGATTCGATCACCTCGGGAGTGATCTCATCCAGTGAAATCTCACTCTCAATCTTGATCTTGCGGATCAGATCATCGTCCTTGATCATCCGTTCGCAGGCCTCTTCGAAGCGCTCCCTGAATTTCGGAATGTTCTCCGCGGGAATCGTCAATCCAGCCGCATATTTATGACCGCCGAACTGCTCTAAAAGATCCGAACACTCCTTCAACGCCGAGTAGATATCGACATTCGCAATCGACCGAGCCGAGCCTTTGCCCAGCCCATTCTCAATCGTAATCATCACCGTCGGACGATAATACCGCTCGATCAGCCGCGAAGCCACGATTCCGATCACTCCCGGATGCCAGCCTTCCCGCGCCAGCACGATCGAGTAGCGATCAGACGGATTCATGGTCTCGCGCACCTCCGTGATGGCATCGACCAACGTTGTATTGTCGATCTCCTTGCGGCGGCGATTCTCTTCCTCGAGAATCTTGGCGATCTCGCGCGAACTGGTCTTGTCGCGAGTGGTCAGCAGCTGCACCGCGCGCAAGGCGCTGCCCAACCGGCCGACCGCATTGATGCGCGGCGCAATATTGAATACGATCTGACCGACATC
This sequence comes from bacterium, assembly GCA_018814465.1. Taxonomy (GTDB): domain Bacteria; phylum Electryoneota; class RPQS01; order RPQS01; family RPQS01; genus JAHIZR01. The sequence continues at coordinate 2,987 of JAHIZR010000312.1, forward strand.
AATCCGGCCGTTCCGAATCGAAGCCGATTCCACCAGCGCGGCCATCCCGACTTCCGGCGAGGTATTCAGCTTGTCCAAGCCCTGCTTCACGAAAACCCTGTTCTCGTCCGTCAGCGGAACGATATC
>JAHIZR010000313.1 GCA_018814465.1 bacterium
TGAATAAGATTCCGGCCGGGATGCGCGAGCTTCGGGACACACGCACTATGGAAACACTCTCGCTGCTTAGCCCGGCTCGGCGAACTCTTTCCATTGTAGTGTTTTTGAAATACGCTGTAGTGACAGAAAAATTGCTTGATCCGGCTCGGTGGAAGAGAGAATTTCGTACCTGTCCGCCCAATTAGGGATTTTTATTCATACTTTATCGCGGGCGGAAGATCCTTCGTCGCGCGCGGACTCGCAAGTATAAGTCCGTTGCAGGCTGCGCGACTCAGGATGACACGGGAAAAGGCACGCAAAGGATGAAGGCGGAAAGGAAAGGCACCCCCCTTTGTCCCCCCGTGAACTGGGGGAGAATGAAGATTGCCCCCCCTGAAAGATTCCGGGCAGATGAAGACATCTGCCGCGGCGAGATATTGCAATACGCGGGAGCGTGTTGCATGGTAATCGAGAAGCGAACAAATTCGCTATATTGTATTTACAGCACTCGATAGACAAATGGAATTGAAGACTAAGAAAATCGCCGTACTGGTCGAACATCATTACCAGGATTTGGAAGTCTGGTATCCGGTATTTCGCTTGCGCGAAGCCGGAGCGAAAGTCTGGTTGGTGGGAACCGGTTCGGCGGAATCCTATACCGGGAAATACGGTTATCCGGCGGCTGTTGACAAGCCGATTGAAAAGATCAAGTCAACGTTGATTCACGGACTGGTGATTCCCGGCGGCTGGGCGCCCGACCGGCTGCGGATGTCGGAAGCCGTGCTGGCGCTTGTCCGAGATATGAATCGCGCGAAGAAACCTATCGCCTGCATTTGTCACGGCGGCTGGGTGCTCGCATCGGCGGGAGTCGTGCGTGGCCGAACGGTTACCAGCTATGAAGCCATCAAGGACGATCTGATCAATGCCGGAGCGAATTGGCAGGACAAAGAGACGGTCGTGGACGGCAATCTCGTCACCGCGCGCAAGCCGGACGATCTGCCGGCTTTCATGCGAGAATTCATACAACTGCTGCAGAAATAAACCAACAACCCCACACATCAAACCAAACACAACATGTACCTCATGGATTATTTGACGCTTGCCTCGGTCGCGGAAGTTAAGATTCGCGAACAGTATCGACTTTTGTACAATGTTTTGGTGGTTCTTACCGGAAGCTTCTTAATCGCCGCCATAGCTCAATTGGAATTCATATTGCCTTTCAGTCCGGTACCGATCACCGGACAAACATTCGCAGTGCTTGTGGTAGCGATGGCGCTGGGTGCGGTGCGCGGCGGTCTTGCTGTTTTAACTTATCTGATCGAAGGATGCGCCGGACTACCGGTGTTCGCCGGCGGAGCATCGGGGATAGCTTTCTTGTTCGGCCCAACCGGAGGTTATTTAGTCGGCTTCCTCGCGGCGGCTGTGCTGGTCGGTTTTCTCGCTGAGAGAGGCTGGGACCGCAATATCATTCTGACTCTGATCGCAATGTACTTCGCGACTATTATCATATTCTGCATAGGTCTCTGCTGGCTGGGGGTATTTGTTCCATACGATCAAGTCTATAGTCTCGGTCTTTGGCCGTTCATTCCCGGAGCCATCATTCAGATCGCCGCGGCGGCGATTCTACTGCCGACCGTCCGGAAGTTCGTTTAACTGAAAAGAGCATTCCTTCCGGCTCTGCGACGCCTTTATCTTTTCAACCGGGATCGACTCCTTTCCGATTTTCTGAAAATCATCGCCGCTGTTTGTGCGATCGGTGTGTTAGCGATTTTCAAATTCCCCCTGCCGGGAATCGAGGGGGCAGAAATCGGAGGTCAATATCCCGCCATCATGGTGCTCGGAGGATTGCTGGGATTCCTGCGCGGCGGTGTAATGGCTCTACTTTATCTGGCCGGACGCTATATTCTGCTTCCAACCATCATCGATGGAGAGCCGGACTGGTGGCAGCTCTATGGTGCGAACGGCGGCTGACAAACAGGATTGGCGGTCGGTGCGGCCGCTATCGGTTTTCTAAGAGAACAAGGCTGGAACAGCACGTTTATCCGCTCATTCGCCGCGGTAGCGCTCAGTACGGCGATCTATCATGTTTTCGGTCATTTCTGGACGTCGCTGCATACACCGCAGACGTTCATCGACCTGTTTGATGCAGGTTTCTTTGCCTATCTGACCGGAAA
>JAHIZR010000314.1 GCA_018814465.1 bacterium
CGATCCGCTGGTTTCCGGGATTCTGGTGGTCTCAATTGCTCTCATCGGTGGAGTGATCGCCTTTGTTGTCGTGCCGTATATGTGGGAACGATCCAGCAGCACTCGCAGTCTCTGGCAGTCGGTTTGCCGCTTGGAACGAGAGAATCGCCGCTTGCGGGAGCGCGCCGTGAAACCAGGCAAGCAGGCGGAAATCCAAACCGATGCGCGCCCTTCCGAACAGGCTCTATCGCCGCAACTGGCCCAGCCCTTCCGCTATTTCGAAGCCATCTCGCACCGCTTCCGCAGCGCCATGAACAGCATCATGGGGCACAGCCAGCTCTTGCTCGATTCGGAGATGAACGCCGATCAGGAAAGTTCCGCCGAAGTCATCTATGAGAGTTCCGTGCGGCTGATGAATCTGATGAATGACGTGCTTGATTTGTCGCGCATCGCAGTGGGACGTTTCGAATTCAATAAGAAGCCCTTCTTCGTGGAGGATGTTCTCGACTCGATAGGAATGAGGTTGGGAAATCAGGCGCGGGATAAAAACCTTGAAATGATGTGCTACCCTGATCCGAACCTGCATGCCAAGCTCGCGGGTGACGAGAATCGGGTTCGGCAAATCTTGGAAGTGTTCGTTCAAGACGCGATTCATTTCACCGATCAGGGCCGGATCAGCGTTTACGCTAAGCTGCTTAAAGCCTCACAGAACTCTCAGCGGATTCGCTTCATAATTGAAGACACCGGATCAACGCTGCATGACAAGGATCGGCGCTCCCGGCTGCTGGGAACGGGTGTCGAGCAGCTTCATTATTCCGTGCAGAGCGATAACAGCGGGCTTGAAGTCGCGATTATCCACCAATTACTGGGATTGATGGGAAGCAAGCTGGAAGTGCGAGACCGAAAAAGCGGAGGACTGAGCTGTTCCTTTGACCTGACACTGCCGGTTGCCCTGAACGAACGCCGCAAGCTTTCCGCTGAACGGCACTTCGCTGAGCAACGAATCCTGGTCGCGGAAGATAATCCTAAAATCATGGAGTTTATCGAGATCCTGCTTAACTCTTGGGGAGTCGAAGTCGACAAATCGGAGTCGCTGGAAGAAATTCTCGATCGGCTCGCGTATTCTGAACAGCATGCGAAGCCCTATTCTCTTATCCTCATCGACAGTCAGCTTGGCAATCTGCCGTTCGGGCTTTTTAATGAAGGAATTCTCGCAACGTGTGCAAAGCATAACTTACACACGATTCTCCTGTCGAGTCGTCCCGACAACACGGAAACGGCGGGATATGACAAAATGTCTGTTCTGGAGAAGCCCTTCACCTCCGCTCAACTGAATGCCGCGATCTATCATGTGTTGTCGGAATCGGAAATTGTTGGCGACGAATCCCAAGTGAACGACGACCAGGTTTCATCCGACAGGAATATCCGCATGTTGGTCGTGGATGATGACCGCGTGAGCCGGGAGCTGGCATCGCGCATTCTGCGGCGAGCAGGTTATGCAATCGAAACAGCCGCGGATGGCCTGCAGGCGCTGCAGATGATCAAAGAGCATGATTACGATCTTGTACTCATGGATCTGGATATGCCGCAGATGGATGGCTTTGAATCCACCATGCGCATCAGAGAGAAGTGGTCGGCGGAAGAGTTGCCGATCATTGCCTTGACCGCAAGCGCCTTGAACGACTGTTCCGACCGCTGCTATCGGGCGGGGATGAACGACTATATTACCAAACCCTTCCAGATTGAGAAGCTGCTTAGTACTCTCAACCGCTACAAGGCTTCGCACAAGTCGAAGGAACTTACCCAAAAGCAGTCAGATAGAGCCATCAACGCATAGAGCAATCCGGCAAAATATTCGAGAAAAACCCCGGTATTTGCCGGGGTTTTTTGCGTAAACAGTTGATATTCTGAGCGGAAAGCAGTATTTTGCTCAATAATTTTTCCACATCCCTGCCCTCTCTCTCAACTCACTCCAACAACTCCAACTGTGAGCAGCTTAACTCCCGACATTCTCAAAAAGATAAATCACGCCCGAACACTGTCCGGCGCTGAGGTTCAACCTCCCGCTATTCCTTACCGGAATATCGGCGAACTCATGCGGCGGCAAGCTGA
>JAHIZR010000315.1 GCA_018814465.1 bacterium
AGTGAGATAGATTAACGAAATAGATGCCGGTAGTTAAACTCGCGAAATCAAAGGTGCGGCTTTGCGAGACGCCGGTACCGGGAGACAGTATCTCAGAGAGCACGATGCGTCCCTGCAGATCGAAAACTCTCAAATGTCCTTCCTGTTTTAATCCCGATATATCAACGGTCAGAGTGCTGTTGAAGGGATTGGGATAACAGGAGAGCAGGACGGCGCTCTCTGGAATCGTAGGCGGAGTATTTGCGTCGCTCGTCGGCTCGAAAACGATATCGACCACAACCGGCAGGTGATCGGATGCGACATGCAGGGCATCGGCCACTTCTTGGGGCACGGCGTTATTCGTGCCATCATTAATTGACTGATTAAAATGCTGGCCGTCATTGCCCCAGGGTTTGTAGGATTCGGGGATGACATAGGAGCCGTTTTGTTCATCCATCAGTCCGCCGGAAACCAGAATGAAGTCAAAGCGGTCGTCCAAGCCTCCGGTCGCGCCGCCGTCACCGATGCTCGATGAGCGCGTGGACTGGGTATGGATGTGCGCATAGGACACGCTGTTATTCCAATCACCGGGAGTATCAATCGGATCGAAGAGCTGGCCGTCGGAATCCGGTTCAGGATTGAGGAGGAGTTGATAAGCAGGCTCCTCTGACGTATAGAGATTAAAGTCGCCCATGAAAGCGAAGTAGGCTCCCGCGGGCAGCATGTCCAATTGCTGACGCAAAGCAGCGGCTTCCTGGCGGCGGCGCTCTTCATTCTCCGAACCTGAGCTTGCCTTCAGGTGGCCTGAGTAGAAGCGGACTTCTTCGTCTTCATTAAGCGCCAGCGGCCGGAACTTGTACTCAGTTATATCTCGAAGCGTTGTCGGGATAGCTCTTTGGCTGATGAACTCAACTTTGGAAGTTCGGAAAAAGAAGGCGTTGTCGGTGTCGGGGCCGTTATTAAAAACGACGGAACTCCAGTCATCGTCGATTTGGAGAAAGACAAAAGACAAGAGATTATCCACGGCATCCTGATCGATGATCTCCTGAAAGACCGCGATATCGGGCTGGATGGATTCCATTACGGTGTGGAAGTCGTCAGTGCGATTACCCATTGTTGAGCCGCGCAGGTTCAGAGCGTTGTAGTTGACTACGCGGAGTGTATCGGCAGTTCCCACTGACGCCAGAACGAAGAGGATAAGCAGGAAAAGGAAGACACTTTTCAATTGGTTGAGTTTGAACATTACTTAAGCAGAATCACTTTTTGAGTTTTAGAATGAATTCCCGAACGAAGCGAAACAAAGTATGTGCCTGAGGACAGATCATCGGCAGACCATTGAATCTGACCGGGACCGGCAGGCTGATGGGAGTGGGACAGTTCTTTGACAAGGCGGCCATTCACATCAAAGACAGCGACAGACAGATCACCCGCAGCGGGAAGTGAATATTTAATTGTTGTTTTAAGATTAAACGGATTGGGATAAACCGACAGCAATAAATGACTGCCGACAGACGGCGCGGTTTCAGATATCGCGTCCGGAATCAGCGCCAAGAAACTCCATGTTTGAGTTGTATCCAGCATTCCGTCGGAAACCGTCACGCGGATTTCCTCCGAGGCGGTCGTATCGAATGAGACAACGACGAAGGTATCCTGACCGATTTGAAGATCGTTGCGGAACCAAGTATAGGTTAAACCGTCCTCATCGGGATCGATGGCGGTAATGTTAAAGGTGACGATTTGGGGCACAAGCAGAGTGTCAAAGGGCGCAGGTGCCGACGCCAAGATTGCCGGCGGGAGATTTTCCTCGAAGAAGTTCAGATCGAGGGTAAACATAGAGCGTCCATGCGAAGCGGCCACCAGTTCGCGCGTCGGATTATGCAGCACCAGATCGAGAACGGGAACCAAAGGCATATCCTGGCCGAGTACTTCCCAAGTAGCGCCGTGATTATTGGTGATGAAGCAGCCGAAGTCGGAGGCTAAGAAGAGCCGATCAGGATAGTTCGGATCGGGAATAACATCATTCAGCGGGACAGCGGGAAGGTCGCCCGTGATGTCAGTCCAAATCTGTCCATAATCATTGCTGAAGAAAAGGTGCGCATCCTCTTCGGCGTTCTGGAATCCGGAAATCGTTACGTAGACTGATGCAATATCGTGAGGGCTGGGCGTGACGCGAGTGATCCAACGTTCCGGCAGTCCGGCAGAACGATTATGCCAAGTCGAGCCGCCGTCGGTAGTACACCAAACATTGGCATCATCCGTTCCGACAAAGATCGTCTGAGAATTAATCGTTGAGACACCGATAGTGGTAATCGTACCGAAGCCGAGATTCCCCGGCGCTCCGCCATCGGTCAAGTCCGGGCTGATGGCATTCCAGAAATCCGCTTGATTAGTCGTTTTATAGAGCCGCTCCGCGCCATAGTAGAGTGTATGGGGATCGAAGGGATCCATGGCGATGGGAGTGGACCAGTTAGTCCGTTCGTTTTCGTCAATTCCGTCCAACCCATAATACCACTCTCCCCCGCCGTCGAAGCTTCTCACTAAGACTCCATTCTGGTACTCGCAATAGATCATATCGGAGTCAGTGGGATCGATCAAGACATAGAAGCCGTCGCCGCCGAAGATCCGTTCCCAGTCGTTCGAGCCGCCGGTGAGGGTGCGATTGGTGCCGTTATCCTGCGTGCCGCCATAGCGGCGATACGGGAGTTGAAAATCCACGGTTGCGGCATAGAATTGATTGATGGGCAAGCCATTAATCTGCGTCCAGCCGTTGCCGTTGTTGGTGGAGCGATAGAGTCCTCCATCGTTACCAATCAGACTGGTCGAAGGAGTGGACGGATCGAACCACATGGCATGATGATCGACATGCATCGATTGACCGCGTTCGATCCAGCTTGCTCCGCCGTTTGTGGAGCGGAACATATCCACCCCGAGCGCAAAAACAATATCGGGATCATCAGGGCGAACGCGGATATTACCGAAGTACCAACCGAAACTTGAAAAGATATCTTCAAGCATGCCGTCGTTGGTTTGGTTCCAGGTTTCGCCGCCGTTGCCGGTGCGGTAGACGCCCATGAAATAGCCGGGATGATCGGCGTAGATGGCATATAGTACATTGGGATCGGATTCGCAGAGTGTCAGGCCGATGCGGCCGACGTTATCAGCCTGCGGCGGCAAGCCGTCGGTCAGTCGAGTCCATGTTTCGCCGCCATCAATGGTTTTGAAGACGCCGCTGGTAAGCCCTCCCGCCTGCCGGTTTTGCGGATTACGGATGCGGTGCCACATAGCGGCGTAGGCGATCAGAGAATTGGTCGGATGAATAACGATATCAGCCGCGCCAGTGGTATCATCGATAAAGAGTTTTTGTTCCCAAGTCTGGCCGCCATTGGTGCTGAGGTAGACGCCGCGTTCAGGGCTGGGAGCGTAAAGCTCGCCAAGCGCGGCAACCCAGATGCGCTGCGTGTCTTCGGGGTCAACGACGATGCGGGCGATATAGCGCGAGTTTTCGAGTCCGCTGTGCTGCCACGATTCCCCGGCGGTCGTTGTTTTATAGATGCCGGTTCCGAAATAGCTGTAGCCGGCGGAATTAGCCTCACCGGTTCCCGCGTAGAGAGTATTGGGATTGTTGAAGTCAATCGCCAACGCTCCCATCGACATGCCGGGAGCATCATCGAAGACCGGCGTAAAGCTGCCGCCGCCATCGGTCGTTTTAAAGATGCCTCCGCTCGCGGCAGCTACATAGAAGATGTTGTCGTTGCTCGGATGCCCTACGAGATCAGTGATGCGTCCACCGATGTTGTTGGGACCAACGGGAATCCACGGGGGCTGTTCGTCGAGAGTTGAGGCGTGACGTTTTCGCTCGACCTGTTGCAGGGCACTCTGAAAACGGCTGTAATCGATAGTTTCGTCGGGCCAGATTCTCTGATTCATGAACCAATCGGAGGGAAAGGGCCCCGGTTGGAGGGCTTTCCCTGAGATTGATTTTACAGTTAGAGGTTTATCGAGTTGAATCGGAGTCTCGAGATTTGCCCTCCAAAGTATAAACGAAATGCCGAGAATCAGCGCTGAGCAGTAAAGGACATACCGCATGTTCGTTACCCTCTCGTCAAGTGGGAAGATTGATAAAACAGCTTTTTTTGTCTGTTTATTCTGAGGTTAATATAGTAAGAATCTTCTTGAGATTCAAGGCGAGAGAAGGATTGTATTCAGATCGGTTATCCGGCGCGAACTCTTGTATCCACTGGATTTGGATAGGATAATGTATTATCTTAACCGATTATGAAAGCCCCCATTTACTCTCTGGATTACGATGTAGTTGTGATTGGCGCGGGCGTGGTGGGGCTGTCTGTGGCGGCGGAACTGGGTCCGCGCGCCCGAGTATTAGTAGTAGAAACCTGCGCAGGAATCGGTTATGGGACGTCGAGCCGGAACTCGGAAGTAGTGCATGCGGGGATCTATTATCCGGTGGGGTCATTGAAGGCAAGGCTGTGTGTGCTGGGCCGGAGGATCATTCAAGATCTGGCGGCGAAGGGTGAAATCGACTATGCGAAGGTGGGGAAGCTGATTGTGGCTGTTGAACCGGTGGAAAGCAAGTCTCTGAATGAATTATTCGAGAATGCGCGGCGCAATGGTGTGGAGGAAATGGAGCGGCTGACGGCGCGTGAGATCAAAGTTCTGGAGCCGAATGTCCAATGCATTGAAGGAGTGCTGTCGCACTCGACGGGTATCTTAAGCGCACACAGTCTAATGAATTATTTCAGCAGAAAAGCGCGCCAGGCGGGAGTGGATTTTCTGTATAACAGCCCTGCATCTTCGATAAAATTCATGAAGCCGGGCTATGTGGTGGGAGTGCGGGATCAGGGAGCGCTGACAGAAGTGACCTGCCGGTGTGTGGTGAACTGTGCGGGATTATACGCGGATCAGGTAGCGGAATTAATCGGGATCGATACCGCAAGGCAGTCGCTGTCTCAGGTTTGGTCAAAAGGGTATTACTACCGGGCGAACGGGCTGCCGCTGACGTCCATCAACCGGCTGGTTTATCCGGTGCCGACACGATTGATTACGACACTGGGTGTGCATGCCACGATCGACTTGGGAGGCGGGATCAAGTTCGGACCGACGGGTGAGTATCTCGAAAATAAGGTTGAGGATTACTCTTTACCGGCAACCGTATCAAAGCAGGTTGTGGATGATATTGCCCGCTATTTTCCGATGATAAGGGATTATGAACTGGAGCCGATCATGGCTGGGATTCGCGCGAAGTTGCAGAAGCCCGGTCAGGCGCACCGTGATTTTCATATTCGGGAATGCCGGGATATGGGTTTGCCTGGTTTTGTGAATCTATGCGGGATCGAGTCACCGGGACTGACGGCGGCTCCGGCGATCGGGAAGTTTGTGACGGGACTGCTGGCGCGATTTCATTGAGGCTGATGATGAGAGGATTCCGGGCACCTGAGGACAGGCGCCTCGGCGGAAAAACCTGAATCCCTGCTCGGCGATTTAGAAGTAATATTTATGAGAAGCTAATACAGGTAGACAAATCGAGAGTTTACTATTGTTCTTACCACGCGGATTCACACT
>JAHIZR010000316.1 GCA_018814465.1 bacterium
GTTGCTGATTGAAAAGGGTGCAACAATAATAAAATAAAAAGACACGAATTATCGTGTCCACAGTGTCATCTTCAGATATTTATACCGCCGCATCGCCAATTCTCCAGGCTTGTCATCCTGAGCCGCGCAACCTAAGAGTGCTTTTTAATATCCAAGAACGTGCGCGGCGAAGGATCTCAGCCCCCTTGCCGGACTTACTTTCTTCACCGCACCGCACCATTCACTACGTTCAGGGCAAGCCGTGCGCGGCTACCGATTACGTGTCATTCTGAAGGTTTTTGATCTTCCGTTCCTCAACAACCTGAAGAATCACTAAAAGTTGCCTTTCTTTTCTCCGTTTCATCCCTCATCCTACTGCCCTTAGTGCGGTGTTGGCTGCTTGCAGCCGACCCGCTATTTCAACAACACCATCTTCTTCGTCTGCATATAATCCCCCGCCCGTAGCCTCGCAAAATAAATCCCCGACGGCAATCCCACTCCATCAAACACGACCTCGTGACTCCCGGCCGTCACTGCCCCATCAATCAACGTCTCAACTTGTCTCCCCGTCACATCGAACACATTCAAAGTCACCATCCCCGGATGAGTTAGGTCAAAGGAGATTGTAGTCGTTGGATTGAAGGGATTGGGGTAGGTATAGAAAGTGAATTCGCGTGGGATTGCATTCTCGAAATCGTCAACTGGCACATAAATTTCAAATGTGAGTATTCTATCTGTATAGAAATATCGGCACCCGCTTGAGACAGTTGCAAGTAAATATTCGGACCAGGTCAAACCGGCGAGAACATACTCATGCGGTTGATCGTCATTGTAAGCCGTAATACTACTCAGAAGATTTACGCCCGATCTATCATAACTTGACGCAACTACGCAGTAAATTTCATACGAATCTATGTTTTGCTCGCCATTAACAGTAATAGTTATATCGACACTTTCCATGGAGCCGTTAAGCTCGCCTCTAAAATCGAGCCCTTCGACAAGACCATTGTTCACGGCAATTGCAGATGTCCGGCATCCCGCCGACCATGTAAGGCTGCAAGGATGTGCTGGATGGGTTATCCAGAATGTATCGGCCGTTCCTTCAGTAAGCGGTATTCCCGCCGTAAAGATTATAGAATCTCCGTCATTGCCGTCTCCATTCGCCAAAGCCGTCCATTGATTGGGATTGCTTTCATTCTGATACCAGCCTGTTGCGCCGGCAGGAATATCAGTGAATACCAATTGAGATATTGATCCGTTTTGATGAATTAATCTATATCCACCCAACTCAGGACTCGACGAGATTTCAACAATTTCCGCAGCATCAGCCGCCGCCGTGCAAAATCCTTGAACACAGTTGATCTGATGTTCATCCGGAAATATCCGGAATTTATCTAAAATCGCAACTTTATTATCCGCATTGACTTCGACATCTATCAGCTTGCTCGGAAAGCTTGAGTCGAGAGTCTGTTGCCACACAACATCTCCGTCCACATCAAGTCTCACTAAATTGATGCCGAAATTTATAGGATAAATATTCTTTGCTATGAGGGCGCCATCTCCCAAGGGAATTATTAAATACCTGTATAGCCAAGGATCTACTGAAGCCTGCGAAAGAGAATATGATCGAAACCAATTCTCGTTTCCAAGTCGATCAAATGATTCAACACAGAAATAGGTTCCATAAGGAGATACTATTTCGTGAAATGTTCCGAGAACGTAAATATCACCATCAGGCTCCGAACAAATATCAAGTGCTTTGTAGATGCGGTGTCGTGTGTGTGCTGACTGTCTTGTCCTAATTATTGTTCCATTTGCTCTGCACCAAATCGTCTCTAAGTAATCGTCAGGATAGGTAGTTTTGCAAAAGACAAATTGCCCATATCCAATTGCTGCCAGCGCAGGTGCAAATCCGGTCATATCCATCCAGTACTCATAATATGTTCGAAGCCATGAACTTGCACTATCTTCCGGCGCTGTGCATTTGATGGCAGATAATCCATAGTATGAAACGGCTGCGACAAAATGCTCCTGCTGCGTCTCAACAATATCAAAGACAGCACTTGCAGTATTCATATTCCTAGTCCATAGAATTTCACCGTCCGCACCAATACGCGTGAATCTGGTCCTTACAATATGAACAGGATAATGTTCAACGCCCGCCATACAGTATCCCCCATTTTCTGCTGTACAAATACGTTCAGGGTTGAAGTCGGGATAGTCGAACGTTGAATTTACCTCGCCGGCGCTGTTTATCTTTTCAACTCGTACGCCACTGTTGTTCGACCTTGACAAAACAACAAAACCATCACCGTCTGGAGCAATATCCAGCAATGTATTTCCGTATTCTTTTGTCCAAGCTACCGGTAATTGACCAGATGCGTAATCCACGCAAATCACGAAAAGCAGAATTAACCAAAACATAACAAACCCCAGATTTGTGATTATGATTGTTTTTGCGTATATATAAGGTAGTCTCAGTTTCCTGTAAAGTCAAGCACTTACGACCATAAATTGAAACAAGTCTTCCAGGCATTTTCGCACCGCAACTACCGCCTCTACTGGTACGGCTTCACCTTGTCGCTCATGGGGACGTGGATGCAGCAGCTTGCGCAGGGCTGGCTGGTGTGGCGGCTGACCGAATCCACGCTCTGGCTGGGGATCATCGGAGCCATGCCGCAGCTACCCTCGCTTTTGCTTGGCTCCATCGGCGGAGTGCTGGTGGATCGCACGCATAAGCGGAAGGTTCTGTTCATCACACAGACGGGAATCGCCCTGACTGCGCTCGCGCTGGCTTATCTGACCATCACCGAGCAGGTCACGCCGATGCACATTCTCGTGATTTCCGCGATTGCCGGAGTGTTCATGGCGGTCGACGCTCCGGCGCGGCTTTCCTTTGTGTCCGATTTGGTGGGCGAGGAAGATATCGGCAACGCGGTCGCGCTGAATTCCTCGACCTTCAATGCCACCCGGCTGGTCGGTCCCGCTGTCGCGGGAATCATCATCCCCTTTGTTGGAGAGGGGATGTGTTTCCTGATCAATGCTGTCACTTTTGGAGCTATGATTATCGGACTGTCCCTGATGCGCAACCTGCCCGGTCCCTCCGCCGACAGCCGCGAGCCGATCTTCAAACAACTGCGCGACGCTTATTGTTTTGTCAAAGCCGCTCCGGTGCAGCGCGTGCTGATCCGCAATGTGATTGTCTTTGCCGCTTTCGGATTTTCCTACATGACTCTGATGCCCGCTTTCGCCGACGCAATTCTGAATGTCGGCGTGCGCGGCTTAGGCTGGATGATGGGGTCCATCGGCATCGGCGCGCTCATCGGCGGACTCTGGCAGGCATCGCTGCCGAAAGGAACCAAACGTGGTCCCATCGTTATGCTGGGCATGGCCGGCATGGGATGCGGTCTGCTGGTGTTCTCGCTCTCGCCGTGGTTTACGCTTTCGATCTTGGCTTTGGGTTTCTTAGGCTTCTCCGGCATCTCGATGCTTGCCTCCACGAATACATTATTGCAAACACTGACTCCTGATCATCTGCGGGGACGAGTGCTCGGCTTCTATACAAGCGCTTTCTTGGGATTCCTGCCCTTTGGAAGCTTTGCGATTGGAGCAGTGGCGGAGCATCTCGGAGCACCGGTGACGCTGGCCATCTCTGCCGTAATCTGCATTGCGGTCGCGCTCTATACTATTTTCCACTATCACCGCCTGAGAGTGGTTTAAGCTCAGTCGTCATTCTGGACACCCACTGTAGTCTTCGGAAGTGGGGCGTCCAGAATCTCATCTTGCGTAAAACTGATTTGAATCCATGTTATTCGGTAAGTCTTCGGTTCATCGTGAGCTCCGCCGCCGCAAGATCTCTCTGCTCCTGCACAGCACGCATCTCTATACCAATCTTCCCGCCATCCTGAAAGACGGCTGTTTGCGCTCGGCGGGATCATTAAAGAAGCAAAATGCTATTCAGGCAAAACGCTTTCTGCATGATCCTGTCCGTTACGAGAAGTACGCCGTCGGTCTGGATTACATTAACTGCTCGTTAAGCGAACCGAACTTCGAGCTGCTCTATAAACGCTCCGGCAGCGGCTGGGAAAGCGCATGGCTGCATCTGGAACTGAACACGGATTTGCTGCAGCGGGATTCGACTCGGTTCTGCGCAGTCTCGGCAGCCCGAGACAAAGGAAAGCATGTCAAGAGTGGTATGGAAGGATTCAAGCTGATGTTTGCCGATGAGGTGGACGGCTATTCCCGCGAGAGTATCAGCAAAGAACTTCCCACGTCTCCGCAAGCGGAAGTCATGCTTAAAGGTGACCTGCCGCTGAACGAAATCCGGGCTTTGCATGTCTTCAACTCCGCAATAGCCGATGAAGTCTCGCGACTATGCGAACTTCATGGACGTGAGATTCCTATCCGCATCAGCCCACACCTGTTCATCTGGCCGTCCAGACTAATCAATAAAAAAGGCGACTCGTTTTGAGCCGCCTTTTCTATTATCTGCAAAACATACCATTATCTTGTCATTCCGGAAACACGCTGTAGTCTGCGGAAGCGAGTTATCCGGAATCCCGATAAAGACTGCCACCCGCCGAGCATGGATTAAGCGCCGAACGTCCTCCAAACCTGCGAACCCCAAAAGGGCGCGGTTCCCTGCCGGAATCTCTCAACCCAACACTCACTTAATCAGCACCAGCTTCTTCGTCACGTGGTTCAGGTCGCCCGCCACATTTGCAAAATAAATTCCGCTGGGCAAATCCTCCGCATCGAACAGTATTCTATGCGCTCCTTCACTCATCATCCCGCTATATAACCGCTCGATAAGTTGTCCCCGCACATTATAAATATCCACTGTCGTCCGCCCGGCGCCAGGAAGTTCGATCAGCAGATTCGTAATTGAATTGAAGGGATTCGGATAGGCGGAGATGATTTGGAATTCGCTGACTTGGGGACGGGATATCGTTTCAGAATCAAGTCTCGGCCCTAGCGATCCGTCCGGATTGATATGATAGAAGATCACCCCCGGACTACTATGCACAATCCCGATAAGCCCGTTGTTTTCCGCAGCAATGAAGTTTTCACCCCAGTTGCCGTACTGTACATCCACAGCGAGGGTTGAATCCGGCCAGGATAATGTTAAATCAGGATTGAAACGATTGAACGAAATGGAGATCGAATCGAACGATGAGCTATGGGAAATCCACTTATATCCACCACCCTCACCATCGGCAATGTCAATCCATCCTCCCGATTGGTTTGAAGCGATAACGGTTCCGTTCTCGTTGTAACGATATACTTCAGAGGGTCCGGGGGCTGTATATCTATTGTTAAAAAAACCGCCAAGCTCGTCCGGAACGAAACGCGTGTAACCACTTAGACTTCCAAGATATTCTTCTGCGATCCTGATTCCCTGCTCTCCCCATAGTTGATTGCCGGCAGTATCAACTAAATGTACATAGTGCCAGAATTCGTCTGAGGTGAGAAGTGAGTCTCCTGGAAGCAGTAGATGTCCAGGTTCAAGAAGGTATTCCCATGCGACTTCAACTCCATCTCGACATAGTAGTCTATTCTCTTCCCACTGTTGTATACCATTTTGATCGAAGCGAATGCCCCATGTTCCCGTATTGGGGTATATTCGATAAGTGAGAAAAATTCCGCCATACCCATCTGGAGACATCCGCCCACTTAAAGGCAATCCCGGCCAATCATGGGAAAGTTCTCCGCTTGCAGACAAGTGATTGTAGAATTGGGGCCATGGAGGTTCGATTGTCTGCATCAGAATGAAATGAATACCGCCTTGACCGTCACTTTCTACGCCACCGATCAAGCGATAGTCAGGATCATCAAATACGATGCGTTCGAATCCGGTAAAACCTAGTGTGTCAAATTTCGTGAAGAAGTTTCCTGCGATGGTGCCATCCATACGAATACGTCGATCACAGGCAATTACGGTTCCGGGCGGTTCTGAAGCAACCATTCTCAATCCGGTTCCATGTGTTCCATAATCCGATTCGGTTGCCAGAAGCAATCCCGGCCATTCCGGCGGCGTCCCCGCAAACGTGAACTCCCCGTCGGCATTGATATGTCCGACGCGCTGCCAGCTCGGAAATGCGTAGCTACCCACACAGAAGAAGGCGCCACCAAAGCCATCGGTAACCATATGCCCTTCGCGCAAGTCACCCCAATGATACGTTGGATTCTGAGGATCGGTATCCCAGGCAGCGTATCCCTGTAGCACTGCAAATAATAGAAGGAAAACGGTTGGCGCTCTCACGATATCTTTCATAAGTATTGTTTGCACTTCACCACAACAAAAAACGCGAACTCGGCCTCTGGTCACTAAAAGGACGGATTCGCGTTTTTCATTGCTGCCTCTCTCGTGGATTGCCCTAAACCTTATATTATAAAATAGTCAGGACTCGGGGCAATGTCAAGTAGATTACGAAATTAAATCAAATCAGGATCTCTGCCGCTTCGTGCTTCAATAACCAGAGTTTCCGGTCGATGCCGCCGCCATAGCCGATCAGTTTGCCGTTGGTGCCGACAACGCGATGACAGGGAATGATAATCGCAATAGGATTTCTGCCATTGGCTGCCCCTACCGCCCGCATCGCCTCGGGATTGCCCAAGTTGCGCGCGATCTCGCCATAGGTTGTCGTGGTACCGTAAGGAATCTTCAGCAGTTCATTCCAAACCGCGATTTGAAACGGTGTCCCGTCGGGATGCAGCGATACATCAAACTCAGTCCGCTCACCCCGGAAATATTCCGTAAGTTCGCGCTTAGCCTGCTGGAGAATTTTCGTCTCGATACAGATACCCGCCGAAGGCCGGATATTATCGGAAAAGTCAACTCGATTCAGCCCCCGGTTGTCAGCCACAAGCCGCAGCTTGCCGAGGGGGGTTCTCATATCAGTCCAATACTCGGTCTTAATATCAAAGGTAATGGTCATAATGAGTCAATGAGGGTGAACCAGATATAGAAGGTTGCGTAGGAGCGAAAGGGCTGCCAACTCGCGGTCAGACGTTCGGTTTCCGCGATGGTCGGCTGATGGGGAAGCTTGAGTTCGTTGCGGAGCGCGTTGCGCAGGCCGATATCTTCCAACGGGCAGGCGTCCGGATTATTGTGAATCCGCATGCCCGCATAGTCTGCCGACCACGGACCAATACCGCGAATTTCCAGCAAGCGGCGGCGCAGGTCAGCGGGTGAATACCGGCTTATTTCCTCTTCGTTAAGATGCTGTAAAATTATTTCAGAAGCAAGCCCTTGCAGGTATTCCGCCTTCGGTTTCGAAAAGCCGCAGGATTTCAGTTCATCGAGCGACATCGCCAAAACCGCTTCCGGTACAGGAAAGCCTGTGTACTCCTTACCGTCAAACTCCACAACCGCATTTGTAAAATGAGCCAGCCGCGAACGCGTCGCGAACGCCGAAGCGACCGATACCTGCTGGCCGATGATCGACCATCCCAGACATTCCCACAAACTCACCACGCCCACCACGCGCAGACCGTAGAAACGCTCGATCAGGCTCGATAAATAATTGTGCTTGCTCGCGAACTGATAGAACTCAAGCAGCACCTCATCCGGTCCGAAGGTTCTCTCCACCAATTTCTTGACGAGCAGAAGCCGCGACTTACTGACATTACCATGAACGATGCTGGCTGTCACCGCCTGCTCGCCATACGGCGCGATCTCGACCAGAAAATAACCGCCTTCATCGCCTAACACCTGCCGGTAACAGCCGCCCTCCACGGCATGCGTCTGATCATTCTCGTAGCGCCCGATGTAGCGGATGGTCTTGTGCCAATCGAACGGCGCGGAGAAGGAAAAGATCAATTCCATGAAAGGCTCCCCTGTCATGAAATCTCCCAGTCTTCAGCGCTGTGCTGTTGAGTTGTGACTTCTCCCCCAAGCTGCTGAAGCGCATGCTGAAGCCTTGTCAGATCAGATTCACTCAGCTTCTCACAATATCGTTTGTCGATCGTATGAGCAATCTCGGCAAGCTTTGGAACAAGCGCCGAACCCTCCACTGACAATTCAATACTAACGGAGCGCCGGTCTTCAGGGCTTGCCACTCTCTTAAGCAGTCCCTTTCTCTCTAATGTATCCAGATGGCGGCTGACGGCGGCGCCATCCACATTGAGAGCATCGGAGA
>JAHIZR010000004.1 GCA_018814465.1 bacterium
CTGATGATCGAAGAGCCGGAAAAGTCGCTGGAATCCTATGTCAAAGCGGGCGCGCATGAAATTACCGTTCATCAGGAAGTCAGTCCCCATCTTCATCGCACACTGCACCGGATAAAAGAATTCGGCGCGCAAGCGGGTGTCTCTTTGAATCCATCCACCCCTGTAGATTTGCTGGAACCGGTCATCGAAGACATGGACTTGCTTCTGTTCATGAGCGTTAATCCCGGTTTCGGCGGCCAATCCTTTCTGCCTAATGTACTAAAAAAGATTGAAACCGCAAAACAGTGGAAGGAACAGGGAAAAGGCAGCTTCATCATCTCGGTCGACGGGGGGATCGATAAAACGACCGCAAAGAGCGTTGTCGATGCCGGCGCGGACCGTCTCGTGGCCGGAACTGCCGTTTTCAAGGGCAGCATTCCCGAGAACATCCGCATCCTGCGGGAGTCGGTTTAGTGCTGAAAATCGAATCGCACGCTGTCGGACCTTATCAGGTCAACAGCCTTATCGTCTGGTGCGAAGAAACGAAGGAAGCGGTTCTTTTCGATCCCGGCTTCGAAGCCGAACGTCTGCTTGATCGAATCGATAAACTCGGTCTGCACCTGACGCGTATTATCAATACGCATGGGCATCTCGATCATATCGGCGACAATGGCAAAGTCATGACCGCCCGCAATGTTCCTTTGTTCATTCATAAACTGGATCGTCCTATGCTGACCGACCCGGCGAAGAATCTTTCCGCGTTCGGGTCGCAGCCGGTTATCTCACCTGATGCCACTGGCGAAATCGAGGATGGCGAAGAGATTAAGATCGGCAATCGCACCTTGAAAGCCCTGCATGTTCCCGGTCATTCTTCCGGTTCGCTCTGCTTCTATGGCGATGGATTTCTGATTTCGGGCGATACCCTGTTCTGTCAGGGAGTCGGCCGTACTGACTTCCCCGGCTCAAGCGAGTTCGATCTTCTGTCTCACATTCAGTCGAAGCTTTACACGCTTCCCGAAAACACTATTGTCTATCCGGGGCATGGCCCCACGACGACCATTGGCTACGAGCGAGCAAACAATCCGTTCGTCCGCGCCTGAGTTCCCCGATGCCAGGGTTGTGGAAACCTATCTGGCTCAGCTTGCCTACGAAGCCGGCTTAAGTCCCGCGACCCGTGTCAGCTACCGCACCGACCTGCGCAATCTTTCCCTCTGGCTCCAGCAATCGAATAAGCGGCTCGTCACTTGCGAGCGGAAAGACATCGAGCGCTTCGTCCATGAAGTAGGAGAATGGCTGGCTCCGGCATCTCTTTCGAGGATGCTTTCATCCTTTCGCGGCTTTTTCAAATGGCGAGTGCAGGAAGGATATTCCGATAAGAGTCCGGTGGAGGATTTTCAGGGACCGAGATTCGCGAGATCTCTGCCGGACTGTCTACACGTTGAGCAGGTTAATACCCTTCTTACCGCTGCTTCAGGCAAGGAACCCCGGCAGCTTCGGGATTTGACAATGATTGAAATCGCCTATTCCTGCGGTTTGCGCGTCTCGGAACTGCTTAAACTGCGTGAAAGCTCGATTAACTTTCGCAATCGCACGATACGATTGATCGGAAAAGGGGGAAAGCATCGCATCGTTCCCTTTGGCAAGTGCGCGGAGCGCGCGCTGCGAGAATGGCTGAAGTCCGGTCGTCTTCGCATAGCCGGTGTGACAAAGGAAGGGAAGCCCGTCTCGCTGCCGAAAGAAGCGGAAGACTATATATTTCTGAATCGTCGCGGCAAGCCGATGACCCGCGACGGCTTCACTAAGATATTAAAAGACTATGTTCGTAAAGCAGGACTTCCCGAATTCGTTTCGCCCCATACTCTGCGGCACAGTTTCGCGACTCACTTGCTCGAAGGCGGCGCGGATCTTCGCGTCGTTCAGGAGCTGCTCGGTCATTCTTCGATCAACACGACCGAAATCTATACTCATCTTGATCGCGAATACTTAACCGAGACGGTGCGCTCCTTTCATCCCCGGGGCTAAGCATGATGGATATCCAGACAGTAGCCTTCTTAGCTCCCGGTTTTATCGCAGGTCTTACTCTTCACGAGTTCAGCCATGCGCTGGTCGCGCATCGCTTGGGCGACAACACTGCCGCGCAGCTTGGCCGTCTGACGCTGAATCCCCTGAAGCATCTTGATTTCTTCGGCTCGCTGATGCTTGTCTTTGCCGGTTTCGGCTGGGCCAAGCCGGTGCCCGTGAATTCCATGAATCTTAAGAATCCGCGTTCGGACATGCTTTGGATTTCGCTCGCGGGACCCTTTTCCAATCTTCTCTTGGCGATTACTGTCGGTTCGATTGTCCAGTTCTTCTATGCTAAGGAGTTGGTGCAGTTCGGCGGCGAACAACCTATCTTTTTTATTCTCCTCCTGCAAACCGTCTGGATTAATGTGATTCTCGCGGTCTTCAATATGATTCCCCTGCCGCCCCTTGACGGTTCCAGCATTATTGAAGCCTTCATTCCGCGAAAATGGTATGTCCAATACCATTTGCTCAGCCGCATTGGTCCCGGTCTTTTATTGGGAATCATTTTAATTTCGTCTTTGACGGGTTTCTCGGTTTTTGGTCGAGTGCTGCTTCCTATCGCTCGTCCCGTTTTTAATTTCTGCCTCGGAGGTTGGCAGCTTCTATGACCATTAGGCGTTTTTCCGTTTCCCTCTTGATCCTTTGCTGCTTCATTCATTTAGGGAATCTGTTCGCCGCTGATCGTGCTGAACTCCAGGCTTTCATTGACAGTCTGCTGACCCAGAAATCATTGACAGGCTCTTCGTGGAGTATTCGTTTTTACGATCCGGACAAAGAAGAAGTCATTGCCGAATACGATGCGGATCGGCTGTTGATTCCGGCTTCCATCGTCAAGATGGTAAACTCAGCCGCCGCCATCGACAGGCTTGGTCCGGACTTTCGCTTTGAAACCCGTTTCTTTACTTCAGCGCCGCTCTCTGCGGAAGGGCAACTCAACGGCGATCTGATTGTTTCCGCCGGGGGCGATCCGTCCATGGAAACGAAAGCCG
The DNA here is from genome assembly GCA_018814465.1 of bacterium. Taxonomy (GTDB): domain Bacteria; phylum Electryoneota; class RPQS01; order RPQS01; family RPQS01; genus JAHIZR01. The sequence goes on from JAHIZR010000004.1 coordinate 3,033, forward strand.
CCGATCCGCTTCGCGTGCCCTGGACCGAGAACATCGCCGACAGTCTTTTCAGTCATGGACTGCGTGAAATCGCGGGGGACATTCACCTCGTGACGCATGCCTATCATTTGGAATGCGCTCCTTCTGCTTGGGAGATCGGCGATGTCAAGGAGGGCTTCGCGCCCGCTGTGGATGGCTTTGGTTTTAATAACAACGTCTGCCAGCTTGCCATTTTCCCCGGCGATTCCGTCAATGCCCCGGCGCGACTCACTCTGTTTCCCGCTTACTCTCCGCTCAGGATAAACAGCGGCATCATAACAGGAGAAAAAGGCGCGGACAACTGGGTAGACTATCATATCACTCCATGCGAGAGCGAAGTCACAATCACGGGCGTGATCGCACTGGGCGATGACGGCGAATATATGTGGATGCCCATACAGGATCCCTCCGCTTACTTCGGCGAGGCTCTGAAAGCCGCGCTAATCGATCGTGGTATCGTCGTTCTGGGAAATGTTCGCGTGGAACACGGCGGAAAACCAAGCAATAATGGTCGTGTTCCGTTCTATACTCATTATTCCGCGCCGCTGACGATAACGTTATCCCTGATGAACAAAGACAGCGATAATTATTCGGCCGAATACGTTCTGCGCGCGCTGGGTATCGACCGCGCGGGCAGCGGTTCAGCGGAAGCGGGCTTGAAAGCAATCCTGGCGTTCCTGAATCGAAATAAGATCGAGCGTCAGCAGGTCAGGCTGGTGGATGGCTGCGGTCTTGCGCGACGCAATCTCTGTTCTGCAACCGGCTTGACCGGTCTATTGACGGTCATGCATCATCATCGGCACAGCAATGCCTTCAAATATACTCTGGCTCATTCCGGCATCGACGGTACGCTCGATTATCGCATGGGCACGTCGAAACTCGCCGGTCGTGTCCGAGCGAAAACCGGAACCATGACATTCTCCTCATCGCTGGCTGGTTACTTGACATTGGAATCCGGCAAGGAGATCGTTTTTGCCGTGCTGTGCAACAATTTCAGCACGTCGCGCCATCATGTGCGCGGCATTCAGGATCAAATCATAGAGCGTGTTTTTGACGAATACAGCAATTGAAAGACCCTAAGCAAATGTCCCCTATTGTTGAATGCGTCCCGAATATCTCCGAAGGACGCGACCGAGCTAAAATCGATCGGGTCGCCGGGGTGGTCACGAAAGTCAGCGGCGTCAGGCTGCTGGATGTCGATCCCAACGGCGACTATAATCGATGTGTAATTACCTATGCGGGCGAACCGGAGGCCTGCATCGAGGCAACCTTTCGACTCACGAAAGCCGCCTATGAAGAGATCGACATGACCACGCACACCGGCGGACATCCGCGCAGCGGCGCGGTGGATGTCGCTCCTTTTGTGCCCGTCTCCGGTATCACGATGGCCGAATGCGCCGAACTGGCGCGCAGCTACGGCAAGCGCGTCGGCGAGGAATTGGATTTGCCGGTTTATCTCTACGAAGCCGCCGCCAGCCGTCCCAGCCGGTCTAATCTCGCGAAGGTTCGCAAGGGCGAATATGAAGCACTCCCGGAGAAAATGACGCAGGAAGAATGGCGGCCCGATTTCGGTCCCTTCAAGTTTGTTCCGAAGTTCGGCTGTGTTATCACCGGTGCGCGCTTTTTCCTGGTTGCCTACAATGTCAACATGCAGACAAAGGACGTTGACGAAGTGCATGACATCGCTCTGCACATTCGTCAGATGGGCTGGCCGCTTAAAAACAACAAAGGCGAAGAGCTGCTGAATGCCAAGGGCAAGAAAGTCTTCCATCCCGGCGCGCTGCTGGAAGCGAAAGGCATGGGAGTCTTCCTTGACAAAGACGAATTCTGTCAGGTCTCGATTAACCTCACCAACTATCTCATCAGCGGACCGCACATTGCTTTCGAACAGGTGAAAGCCGAAGCCGCCTCGCGCGGCATCGAGACTAACGGCAGCGAAGTCGTCGGCCTGATTCCGCTCGAAGCGCTGCTGCTTGCCGCCGAATACTATGTCTGGCGCGACAATCTTGAACGTCCGTCGACGATGGGAGATGCCGTAAAGCTCGCTCATGATAAAATGGGACTTTCAGCCTACAATCATTTTGATCCGGCCAAGAAGATCATCGAATACGCAATCCAAAACTGAAAATACCGATTATGTCAAATCCCACTGATAACTTTCCCGCTAAATTGATTTATCAGCCGGTTGTCGGCTTCGCGGAACAAATCGCCTCTAAAGCTCCCGCGCCCGGCGGCGGCAGCGCCGCCGCTTTGTCCGGGATGGTCGGCGCCGGTCTTCTGTCTATGGTCGCTGTTCTAACCAGCAGCAAGAAAAAATACGAAGATCGCGCCGAGAGATTCACGAAGCTCCGCGAAAATACGGAAGACTTGCGCGTGAAACTTGCCAAACAGATTGACGAGGACACGCTCGCCTTTAAGAAATTTCAGGTTGCCAACCGTCTCCCCGACACGGATCCTGAACTTACTCGAAAGAAAGAGCATGCCGTAGCCGCCGCGACGATCGAGACAATCAAAGTCCCGGAGCTGACCATGATTCTGTGTCTTGATGCGCTGGAATACGCTACGGAAATCGTGCGTGACGGAAACGAAAATACAATTTCCGATGTTGCCACCGGCGCCGAAATGCTGCTGGCCGGACTGGAAGGCGCAGCGAATAATGTCTTGATTAATATCCTCGGACGCAGCGACAGCGAAGCGCAAGCCTATCGCAAGAATGTGATTGAAGCCCGCGCGAAAGGTCGCGCCATTTTGAATGAAGTAAGAACAATCGTGGACGGCAAACTCAATGCCTGAGATCCGGATTCTGCCGGAAAACCTGGTCAATCAAATAGCGGCAGGCGAGGTTATCGAGCGTGCCGCTTCCGTCTTGAAGGAGCTGATTGACAACTCCATCGATGCGGGTGCGACCGAAATCGAAATCGTTATCCACGGCCACGGCAAAAAGCTTGTTCAGGTCGCGGATAACGGTTGCGGCATGACTCGCAATGAGCTGGAACTTGCGCTCGAGCGTCACGCTACCTCGAAGCTGAGAACCAGCGCGGATCTCTTCGAGATCAAATCCCTCGGTTTTCGCGGCGAGGCGCTTCCTTCGATTGCTTCCGTCAGTTCTCTGGAAATCTGCTCGCGCCCTCATGACAGCGCCAGCGGCACACTCATGCGCATCGAAGGCGGCCGTAAAGTTCACGAGGAGCCGTTTGCCGGACCATCCGGCACATCGATCTCGGTTCATTCACTCTTCTTCAATACTCCCGCCCGCGAAAAATTCCTGAAATCTCCCGCGACAGAGCTGGCTCATATAGTCCGCGTGTTCAAGCAGTATGCATTGGCCTATCCTGAGATTGTCTGGACATTTTCACATGAGGATAGTCTGCGCTACAAGCTTCCCGCAGGCGGCTTGAATATTCGCCTCGATGATCTCTACGGCGCGGGTTTCACGGATAAGTTGCTCGATATCGAGTTTCATCAGGGCGGCGTGAATGTTTCCGGCGTCATCGGTAAGAAGGAATTGAACAAGAAGTCTCGCGGCGATCAGTATCTGTTCATCAATCGCCGTCCGATTCAGAGTTCGGCTCTGCATGGCGCCATCGCGACCGCCATGCGCGAACTGCTTGAGGATCGCGAGTGGCCCTTCTATGTTTTGCAGTTCGATATTGATCCCAAACTTATTGACGTGAACGTTCATCCCACGAAACAGGAAGTCCGCTTTTCCGAGGCGCGCTTGGTGAGCGCCGCCGCCTACAAAGCGGTTCGCGACGCCATTCCCGCGCAGGCCGCTTCGCTTCGTCCTCCGCAGATTGGGCTGGAAGCCATTGAATCGGAGAAATCGCATCCCGCTGATCGCTTGGGCGGCTCGGTTGTTCCGCCTGAGTTTCGCTCGACGTTTTCGCCCTCGAAAGGCGCGACCGAATCCCTTCCGCTCAGCTTGTCCAAACCTGATGCTGCTGCTTCGACACGAGGTGTGACTCCAATTCAGCAGCCTCCGATTCAGAGTATCCGTCCGGCAATTTACCAGATTCATAATAAATACCTGATCTCACCCATCACATCCGGTCTGGCGATCATCGATCAGCATGCCGCCCACGAGCGAATTCTCTATGAACGCGCGCTGCGCAGCTTCGATGAGCGTTCCTTCAGCTCGCAGCAGTTATTATTTCCCTTGCTGCTTGAACTGGACGCGGAGGAGGATGCGATTCTGCAGGAAATCCGCGATGATTTAGCCTCGCTTGGTTTTAAGATTCGTGATTTCGGTCCGCGCTCATATAGTATCGAAGCCGTCCCCGCCGGATTGAGGCGTGCGTCCGAGGTTTCCATGATACGTGAAACCATCGCTGAATATGAAGACTTCCGCCGCGCGAATTTCGCGCCGCGCGATGCGCTCGCCGCCGGCTTTGCCTGCAAAGCCGCCATTCGAACCGGCGACAGCTTGAGTGAAGCTGAAATGAATGCGCTCGTCGATGAACTCTTCACGACCAGGCATCCGCTAAGTTGTCCTCATGGCCGCCCGACCTACATCGAATTGAAGCTTACCGAACTTGACTACCGATTCAAACGCACCGGCTGAAGCCCGCCGCCCCCGTGTTCTTGTGCTTGCGGGTACGACGGGTTCCGGGAAAACCGAAGTTTCCATCCCCCTTGCGCTGCGCCTCAAGGGGGAAATTATTAATGCGGATTCCCGTCAGGTTTATCGCGAGCTCGAAATCGGCACCGCCAAGCCGTCACCCGCGCAGCTTGCGCAAGTCCCGCATCACTTCATCGGTCACATTTCAATTCATGATCGCTGGACTGCCGGAGATTTCAGCCGGGAAGGTCGAACCCTTATTGACGAAATTATATTGCGAGGCCATCTGCCTATCGTCGTCGGCGGGTCAATGTTGTATATCAAAGCGCTCCTGAACGGATTTTTCGACGATGAAACTTTAGAACCGGCAGCCTACGATGAACTCCGTGCGGAGCTTGAACATCGCGGCGTGAATGCGTTGTATCAAGAATTGACGGACAGCGATCCCGAGCTTGCATCAAAAACGGATCCTAATGATCATCATCGTATTCTGCGCGGATTATCTGTTTTCAGACAAAGCGGCAAACGGCTGTCCGACCTGCAAAAAACCGCAGAAGTCGCTATAGCCCATCCCTATAGACTCTATTTCTTGTTTGGTGATCGCGAAGAAACCTACCTGCGCGTGAATCAGCGCGCCTCATTGATGGTCGAGGAAGGATTAGTGGAGGAAGTTAGGAAGCTGTTCGAAACGGGGCTGGATGAAAACAACTGCAACGCGCTGCACACACACGGTTATCAGGAAATTTTTCCATATTTGCGCGGTGAGATTAGCCGTGAAACCATGATCGAGAATATCCAGAAAGCCGTCCGGCATTACGTTAAACGACAGATTACATGGTTTCGCGCGGTTCCCGAAACTCGCTGGATCGAGCGATCCTTTTCCGAACCTCCCGAAAAAGCCGCCGGTCTCATCGCCGAGGATTTCAATAATAAATAAAAAAGCCCACTGTTTTCACAGCGGGCTTTTTAAAATAGTATATTCAATTAGGACATTTCATCGCGAAGTTCCGATTCCTCAACCGCATTCAATTTTGCGGGAATCAGGATCCGGAACGTGGTCCCTTTGCCGGGAGCGCTGTTAACATCGAATCTGCAGCCGTACGCCGATAACAGCTTCTGTACGGTTGATAATCCAAGTCCGGTTCCCGTCGGCTCATCCGCTTCGGTACCCCTTCCCATCGGCGGTTTCGTTGTGAAAAACGGCGTAAAGAGTTTGTCGAGATGCTCGGAAGCGATGCCATGCCCCGAATCCTTGACCTCAATAATAATATCATCGCCCTTCATAAAAGAGCGAATCTCCATCTGCTTCTTCTCGCAATTATACATTGCATCCAGCGAATTCCGACAGATATTCATTACGGATTGCGAGAAATCGCTGTATTTCCCCATGATCGGCGGAATGTTATCCGCCAGTTCGATCTTCTTTTCCACATTATGTTTGAATTCAAGATCGGCTTCCAGGAACTTCAGCTCTTCTGAGAGCAGGAGATTCAAATCGATCGGCTGCGCGATTTGCTGGCTTTCCTGACGGCTTTTCCACATCAGATTGCGGATAATTCCGTTGATCCGCTCCACCTGTGCGATCACACCGTCGATATCCTCGATTTCCGGATGCTTCATCTTGATGACCTGCGCCAGCCCGTAGATCCCCATCAGTGGAGTATTTATATTGTGTGCCACACCCGAAGCCAATAGTCCGATGGTCGCCAGTCTTTGTTCGCCGATCAACTCCATTTCCATCAGCTCGGTTCGCTGCTGCAATTCGATCTGATCGGTCATATCCCGCGCGACGATCTGCAGGTAGTTTCTCTGTTCCAGTTCGATTTTGTTGACCGATACCTGAGCCATCCGCGAAGTGCCGTCGGGAGAACGGAAGGAGATCCGCTGCAGCCGCCATTCCTTATGACCGTCTTGCTTCGCTTCATGCAGACACATCGCCAACTGACCGTGAACAAAATGGTCGATCGACTGCTCGGCGATTTCATTGGCCTTTGCGCCCAATAGCTTGCGCGCGGAAATGTTGAAATCCGCAATTTTTCCGGTTCCCAAATCCACTAACAGAATCGCATCGGCCGCGCGGTCGAAGATCGCGCGATATTTCAATTCGCTCTCGCGGAGCTGATCGGAACGAACGACCAGACGTTCTTCCAACTGCTTACGGTATTTGGCATTCTCGAGGCGCAGGGATTCGCGTTCGGTGAGCAGATTAAAGGCATCGAAAGCCAGCGAAACCTCATGCGCTAATTCCTCGCGTTGCAGCGGCTTCATGAGATAATCGAACGCGCCGTATTTCACCGCGTCGCGAGCCGAAGCGACGGATGGGTCACCCGTGAACATGACAACCTGAGACAGCGGCGTCGCTTCTTTCACTTTTCTTAGCAGGTCTGTGCTGTCATCCGGCATATGCACATCCAGGATAATCACAGGATATGGATTCTCCGTATGCATCTTTAATGCCGTTGCCGTGGTAAGACTCGAGTCAACCGCCCACCCTGAATGCGCCAGAAATCCTTCTACGACCTGGCAAACGACATCCTCGTCATCAACGACCAGCAGACGCTTCTCCGCCATGATGCGAGGTCTTTCCTTTCCATCGCTTGAGGCAAGCTTGCTCATACAACTCCGTGGACTTAAGTTTAGGATGCGACTCGGCTTTTTGCAGCGGTTTCAAGACTGGACGAATTGCTGAAGCTCTCTTTGGAGTCCAAAATGAGCTGGATAAGATCTTTCAGTTCCTGAATCTTAAATGGCTTGCCCAGAAATCCGTCAGCCTTGCATTCTCCCGCAGTCGCACGAGCCTTTTCAACTCCGTATCCCGTTACCAGAATAACGGGAATCTGCGGATTGTGGGATTTTATCGAAGTGAGCAATTCAATCCCGTTCATTTCCGGCATGTGAACATCCGACACAACGAGATCAACCTGCTCATTCATATACTTCTCATATGCTTCTTTCCCTCCCAAAGCGCTGAGCACATCATAACCCATCAAATCGAGGATCTTCGACAATGTATGGACCATAAACTGTTCATCGTCGACAACCAGGATTCTGCGGCGATGGCCGTTGGATTTAGTTCCCGCCTTTTGTGTTTTTTCGGAATCGACGTCGATCATGCCAAGTGAACCCAAGGGATATCCCTTGACTTGATTGGGATCGGCTACTTCGGCTAAACGGTGAATCACGGATTTGATCTTGGACACTTCCTGACAAATAAAATCCAAAGACTGCTTCACGCCGGGTGAATCCGGCAGACTTTTCAGCCGGATGTATTCCGCGCTGTTGAGAATCACATTTAGCGGAGTATTGATTTGATCATTGACGGTCACCGCTGTCTGTGTGATCGCCTTCATTTTCTCTGCGTCCAGCTCTTTCGCGCGCAGTTCATTGCGCAAATGTGAACGCTCGATGCCCATCTTTACGCGGTACAGGAGTTCCTCATCTTCACAAGGCTTGACGACATAGTCATAAGCGCCCAAACGAAGCGCGTCGACCGCGGAGCGAACCGAAGCGTAACCCGTAACAACAATCACAATACTGTCCGGCTGTTGCGTGAGCGCGGCGCGTAAAACATCCAGACCGCTCACTCGGGGCATGACCATATCGGTCAGCACGACATCGAATTCCTTGGCACGAAGAATGTCAATAGCCTCCTGCCCGGATGCCACTGCCGTTACATCGTAGGAATCCTGCGAAAGGACTTCGATGAAACCCGACAGAACCAGCGGATCATCGTCTACAAGCAAAATCTTATAAGTGTCGCTCATTTTTCATCTTCCTCAAATGTGCAAATCATAAAGAAATGGGGAGGTCGATACGAATACTGCGCAGTCCGAAATCATCATATCGAAAGTTGGCCGCGCCGCCGCATTGACGGGTAATCTCATCAATAAGAATCGGCAGACCGGCCAGGCCGTCACTGTTATTTGCGTCAATCCACGGCATAATCAGCGGCGCTGCGGAAGCGATCTCACTGAAGAAAGCGACGGTGTTCTCAAGCTGTTTGGAATGAAGCGCGATATGAACCGGCGCTGGTGAATGATCGATCAGAGCATGACTGATGAGCGTGGCCAACTCCGGAGCGAAAGCGTACACATAGGAATCGGGTGGATAATCATCATCACGCGACAGCGTCGCTCCGCAGCGCTGGATAGACTCAGCGATCTCGCTGACAAAACTGTCTACGGATACATGGTCCGCCGGGCGCGGCAGGTTTTCATACGTAACTCGAAAAGCGTCGAGCACTCCCGCGAGGCGGTTCATTCCGTCCTCGACTCGTTCCAGCTTGCGGCTGAGGTCGGCTTCATGAGCGCTGGAACGGTGGATAACCTCGATAAGCGAACGCACTCCCTGCAGCGGATTGCATAACTCGTGGGCGAAGGCGCCCGTGATTTTCGCAGTCGAAATCTGATTTTCTAAAGGATAACCCATGGTCGGCTCTCGTCAATAAATTCGAATAGAGTCCACTTCTTCAAACCGGTCATTCCTCTTTCAAGCGGAATATCGGATTGCTCTGAGTCCGTTCTTTTTATTTTCCGCTACGAAGTTAACACCGTTTTGCCCGAAATGCAAAGCCTCTAAGTCTCTTTTTGGATTCTTTTTCCGAATCATATATTTAGTAGACTCAAAACGACACGAATCCAGAGATGAGTCAACAATATTTAATCAGATTATTAGAATTATTACATCGAAAAAAGCTCCCGCAACTATAGTAAGTCTATTACCGGAAGTATCCCAACAGCATGTAAACTGGTTCGAAAAACTGAAAGACTCATGCTCTCATGGAATTCTCTACGCAAAAAACGGCGCCCAACAGGACGCCGTCTTGAGAAAGAGAGGTATAAGGCTGCTATCTTAGATAGACAAGCTTCCTGGTAATCATCCGGTTTCCTGCCTCGAGCCGGGCAAAATACAGCCCAGAGGCAAGTGAGATCGGCTGCCATGCCGCGCGGTACTTGCCCGCATCCTTTCGCTCATTGACGAGGTCGATTACTTTCCGGCCCTCGATGTTATAAAGAGATAATCGCATATGCATGCTCTTGGGAATCGTATAAGTGAAAGAGGTGCGGTCATTAAAAGGATTCGGGAAATTCTGAGCCAGTGTTACCTCTTCGGGAACTGCTTCCGGGCCGAAATCGGAGACCGGAGAGGATGCGTCCAGAAGCTGTACGTCATCAATGTACCAGCCGCCGCCTTCATCCCGTGAATTCGAACTGAACCAAAACCGAATCCTCGCGCGGTTTGTGGGAGGCAGTCCATCCAATGGCAGCCGCAGCTCATGCCATTCAAGGTCGGTTCCGTTTATTTCAGCCAGCATTTGATAGGTGGTTACGCCTGTCTGAAGATCGATTCTGGCTCGATCCGCATAATCAGGAATGTCGTACCGCGTCGAAACGACCAGCGTGCCGTGTCCGGGAAATTCGAAATAGGGCGATCTCAAGTAAGCATCGGAATAGGAGGGATAGCTGTGCGAATTGAGGTTCCCGCAGTAATACGCGGTGCTCTCCGAGACGTACTGTTCGGATTGACGATTCCAAAGACCGGGAGTGCCGTATGTGCTCCAACGGTTGTAGCTGTTCTCGAAATCATCAATGAATCCGGCATGACCGATGATAACTGGAATCTGCTCGGTGAACGGATTGCGTTCGCTGCAGCTGATTCTGACATTCATGACAAGGAGGCTCGGTTCAGTTACCGTCTCCGCAATGGTCAGATAGAAAGGATCGTCCATCTCACGAAAGGAATTCCCGGACACCGAACCAAAGGGGTAAAACATCGGATCGACGGTCGCGCCGTCTGAAATCGAAAGCACTTCAATCTCCACATTTGTGGCGCTGCCAATTCCCCTGTTTCGCAGTTTTAAGTAGACCTCAACCGTCTCCCCGGGAGAAATTCTCCCGTCATCGTTGCCGCCGGGCACAGGATCGGCAAAGCGGAAATTCTCAAACTCTAAAATCGTCTCCGCGACGACGAATGAGAAATCACTCTCCCAGCTTACGCCGTATCCATCTGTGAGTGTTAAGGTGAATTCGATGGGACGGGAATTCCCGATTCCCCAGGGAACCTGCACGAGAAACGGTTCCGCTGCCTCAAAGGTCGTGTCGGCTTCCACGATACCGATCGGGACGGAATTGTCAAGAATCGAGATGTTTGTGTTGTTGCGAATCAGCGTTGCCGTCACATTGCTTGCCAGATTCTCACCTGAGTTTTGTATGGTGGGAAACAGCTCGATCGTCTCCAAAGGATTGAACTCGTGATTGCCGTTCCCGGAACTGGCGTCGGTTTCATCATCGTCGACTCGCAGCGCAACCGAATTCAGTACCGGTCCGGTTACTGTCAGCGATGGCAATACCACGCACGGCAGCGCGCCTTCGCCCAATGACAAAGTGAAATTGACAAACTTCCCGTTCGGAATGGCGGGTGATAACTCGACGACAACCGGATTGCTGCTGACACTCGCTCCGGCAGGGATTGCCGGAAAAGCCAATTCAGAGGTGATCAGCTCGACTTGCGGATCCATTTCCAAAAGCACGCCGGCGGAAGCGGGCATGTCCACGGTTCCGATATTGGTTAGTTGAACAGCCAACTCAATTGTCTCGCCGTTTTGCGCGGTGCCGTTGCCGTTGCCGCTGGACGCGCCTTCGTTGTCATCATCGATCATATTGCCGCCAAACACCACGTATGGACCGCTGGTGTCCCTGCCAGTTGTGATTAAGACCGCACTTCTCGCCCGCGGGGAACGGAATCCCGGGACTGGGAATGATGCGTAGCTGAGCGGCAGCGCGAATCCCGCTGTGCGATCCTGAATCCCGATGGTTGCGTAATTATCCCACGCATCAACATTGTTTATGGTGTGATATTGGAACAGAATGTCGCCATCGCCCGTGCGTGTCGGCCAGCAGTCCGTGTCGTACAGCATAAGCTGAAAGGTCTCGATGGTGCCGTTGCCGTAAGCGTTTTCCATCCGGCTCCACTGTACGATAAATCTGCCGCTGGCTTCATGGTAATAGGCGCAGATCCTGCCGTTCCCCGAAATCAGGTCATCCCAGAATGGACACAGCATCCGCTCCGGCGAAGCGATCGCGGGAATGGCGTAATTACGGAAATAACTCTCATCGGTATCGCCAAACGCCGCAAATCCGTTTGTGCAGACTGAAAGCTGCGAATATGAATTGCCGTAGAAACTGAAACTGAAGGGCAAATCAACGGTCACGGTTGCGTCATAGCCCGCTGCGATATCGGACACCTGCAGAATCGTGCCCGGACCTCCGTAATGGGGATCGATCTCGAACCAGCTGTATTGCGGCGCTTCCGGATATCCCGCGTCCCAGCTGTCGTAAGCGCGATAGCCGTAACCGTCCGGCGCTGTCGGATCGGAATCCGTCAAATTCCCGATCATTAAGTCATAGTCAACAATCAGATAATTCCCGCCGACAATATTGCGTTCAAATTTCACCTGCACAGGAATACGTTCTCCTGGATACATCTCGTCAACAGAGATCTGAAAGTTGTTCGTACCTGAACCTGACGAGGTCATCCCCGGCTGGATAGGATCATATGTCGCAATTGAGTCTAGTATCTGTATCCGATCGTCGAATGAAGTCAGCGTTGCAATTGAGATGGGCATCGTCGCTTCCCCGAAATTATGGACAATAAGACTTATAGATTGCGTCATTCCCGGCTCCGGACTACCTATTCCCCCATCAGTAGCTACGCCAGAGACGGTCAATCTTGGTGTAAGGATTTCGTGTGACGTCTGCCACGTACTCATGATTCCTTGAAACCACCAATCCAAAACTAGCGGATATGGTCCCCCGGCTCCAAATCTCACTTCAACAAAGAAGTCCAATCCCTCAACAGTTTCACCCGGAAGTATTTCAGGCAACAGGTGACTGCCATCTGTTATACGGACTCTTTCATCATCTGAAGAAACATTCAGCATCTGATTACCTTCAATGGTACTGTTGCCATAATTGGTAATATCAAAGACAAATGCCAGCCTCTCTCCGGTACTGAATTGCCCGTCACCATTGCCGATTGATTCATGGCTGCCGTCATCGTAGATAATGATATTGGATGCCGCAACAGTACCATCCTCATCAACTAAAGTCTCGTTAATGATTTGCGGGTGAAATCTTGGCTTTGTCAGTACGATTTCAATCGTGTCGGCATTGGTTTGCGGGAGCGCAAGCACAAGACTTCCGCTTTCATCGCTGATACTCCTGCTGTATACCGCCCCATTCACGCTGACAGTTCCCCGCACATCCGCCAATGCTCCTTCGCTGTTCCAGACCGATATCGAAGCCGACGGCATACCCAAAACCAATTCGCTTGTTATTTCATAACCGATCGGACGGGCCGGACCGACATAGAAATTCAGTCCCGGGTCCCCCAATAGGTTATAGCAGCGAAAATAGAAGGGAACGGAGGTATTGGCATTCGCTTCATCAGTATTCACATTGTTCGGGAATTGATGAATGAGTTCCATCTTCCCCCGCAGCATCGCTCCGCTTAAGGTGTTGACGCCTTCATGAAGAATGCCTGTGTAGATTCCGGCGGTGTTCGTATTGTTCCAGCGCGTTTTGGTGTCGAGTTCCGATGGTCCGATAAAACCGACGGCACCCGCGGGAGAAGTGGGTGTTCCTCTGCGCAGCCATGCTTCACCGAAACAAGGATCCGTCGGACTTTCAAATGCCCCGCCGCCGCAGACAATGCTGGTGATTACAGGCAGCATTTCTCCGTTCGTCGTGCCGCTGATGTTCCCGATGGTATAGATCGGATATGCCCAATCTGAAGGCGATCCGAAGCCGCGATAAGTCAGAAAACTCAAGCCGCCGTTTATTGAAGAATTAATCTGCGAAGCCTGTCCGCCCGGATACATGATGGAGTCAATATCGGTATATCCCGCATCCAAGAACTCCTGCGCGACCCATAGCAGCGTTGGCCAGGCTGAGTTATAGGATGTAAATGTGTGCGGAGTGCTGCGGACTCCCACAATGGCCATTCTCGACCGCCAGTCGCCTTCGGGCAGATAAGGTTCTCGCTCATACTTGACGCACTTATTGACAACCGTCTGCAGCTCGAATTGCGAATCCACGGATAATCTGCCGATCAAAACATCCGGCAGGTAATCGTCGCCGTCAAGCAGAGTATACGGATGATCCGATATGATACTGGCGGTGTGATAACCCTGCACATTCCAGCCCGGCATCGCATTCACTCCGTCAACATCCCCGATCAGCACTACGAACACCGGCGGCGTTTCGTCCGTATCATAACGCTGCTGCAGGTAGCTGCGGATACTCTGATTTGTCGTTCCCGTTGTCTCTGTGGTGACCAGATCAACCGTGTGACCGCGCTGCTGTTTCCAGAACACAAACTGCTCAAGTGCCGCGCCCAGATACCCCGGAGCGGTGATGATCAGGTAAGGCTCCGGATTCCGGTCCGGGTCTCCGATGATTTCATCCAGATTCCGAATCAGCGGCCGCATGACCTCATAAAATGCTCTCGGCAGCGGTCGAACCGGTTCACTCCCGGCTTGATCATAACTCAATGAGAACCGCGCGTCCTCATAGAACACAAAACCATCACCGCTCGGTGACGGCTGCACGGGATTAATCGCGATTGAAGTCAGGGCAACTCCCCTCATCCTCATCACGGGAGAAACCGTAACCAGACTGGGCAGCGTTTCCGTCGGTATGTCTTCCAGAGTTTCGAGTTCATCGCTGGAAAGTAAACGGTAAGCGGACGATTCAATCGCGATTGATACGGCTTGGGTATTCGCAGGCAGTGCCCAGAGAGTCCCGGTTGAAAAGAACTGCGCGACGTCCTCCTCGTCCACTGAAAAAACCGGACACTCAGTCAGGTCCGCCTGAAGCGTTGCCGAAAACTCTGACGAGTGAATCGTCGAGAACTGCACGGAACGTTCATGAAGTTCCTTGTCATACGAGTATACAAGGGTCGTGCAAAGAAAGAGAAATACAAATGTGGCTATGCTGATAAAAACATTCCGTAGCATGAGCAGGTCCTGTTGAGAGAGTGATCATCAAGATATCTTGACGAACGGAAGGTTATCGCGAGACGTGAAAAGAATTATGAGGCGGCTCGATCCAAAGAATCAAGGATTTGCTGTTGACCAAGCAAAAATCCAAGCAGCTTGGAGCGTTCCGAGAGAGTCATCGGACTGAAATCCCCAGGACGGTCATTCTGGACACCCGCCCCGCTGTTTTGGGGATAGCGGGGCGTCCGGAATCTCGTCTCATCCCCTCTATTCATTTTATGAGTTTATTTGCTTTGTTCGGATTCACCCTGATCCGTTTCATCCAGTCTCGAAGTTACATCGCGCAGCTCCTCCCCGACCGCGGACAACTGACTGCGAATAAAAGGAATCACGCTCAGGATTTCCCGGTAGTTCTGCACCTCGCGGAAACTATAGCCGGTTATGCTGTGCGACTTCTGATCGCGCAGCCATCGCAGCAGCATGAGCTGGACATTCTCTTCGCTGACCTGCCGCACGATCGCATTGCCGAACAGATCATGCACGATCGACATCTGTTCTCGAAGGTCCTTAATCGCAAGCACGCCCTCTTTCTGCTGTGTTTCAAGAAACTTCCTGTAGTTGAATTGAATCACCCCCTTCGTGTCTTCCTGCGGCTTCAGCAGTGTCCGGCTTAGCGCTTCAGCGGTTCCGCCCTTGAGTTCGGAGGCGATAATTTCCCGCGCATAGATCGTGCAATTGTCGGCTAAACCGTCGATCTGCACCGTCAAATCGCCGCTGATAAACGAATCGACTACATTGCCTGTGATGCTTAGATGCTCCTTTGCTGAGATATTCGCATCGCTGACGTTTCCTACTATCCGTAAACTCCCCAGACAATCGATCTGGCTGTTCGGTTCGACATCGCCTTCAATGATCAAATGCGAATCCGCATGCACAAGTGAGCCGGATTTTAATGTCCCGCGAATGATTGAAGGTTTGTGAACGACAAGCTGCTTCTCAACTTCACCTTCATGGACTTCCGGTTCCAGAATCGAGGCAATCACCTTCGTCGGTTGTATGGATGCCGAATCCTTTGAGCGGCGTTCCCGATACTGACGTTCAATAACAAGTATGCCTTCCCGTTTCGCGATCAGGCGATTGCCCCTTGCTGACAAAGAACAGCCGCTCCCGGCTTCCAATCGCGTTTGGATCGGTTTCCGAGGTTCGATTTCTCTGCCGTGAATATTCTTGCCCGGTTTAAGCCCTCCGACTGCCATCGACACTTCAATCAGTGTTTCACCGGCATTTACTGATCTCAATCCCATCCAGGCATTCTGCTGGAGTTGATACTGCTCCGGCGGTACGGGGCAAGTAAGAGTCGAGTTCAATCCGGATTCAGGCAATTGCCCTTGTCCGATCACTATGCTGCTCTTTGCCTGCATCGTCTCCTGGACATCCCGCAGTACATTGTTAACAGCCTGCCAGTCAACCATCGTCAGGTCAATCCCGTCCGCTGTTAACTGCGTCTCGATCATTCTGCGAGTAACAGGTTTCCCGAAAGCATCTACCGGAAAAAAGTCTGCCTCGATGATCATATTCGAGAATTCCGTCCCGTCGTCCGCCTTCATTGGAAGATACCGCGTGATGAGTTTCCCTGAGGGGATTGGCTGTTTGCGGATTTGCATCTCAACCAATAGCCCTTGTTCAGTGCGCCTCTTGCTGAGCAACTGAACGTACTCTAACAGTGAGTCCGGCACTCCGAAACCTTCCGCGAGATTGGACTTGATATCCCTCAGCTTTTCGGGGATAAATTCTTCAAGGCCGGACTTAAAGAGAACTCGAACTCTCCATAAATCAGGACCTTGAGCTACTAAGCGAACACGAGTGTCTTTGGCGTCTTCTGACATGAATACCGAATTCCTGCAACAAACTAACGGTTCTTCAGGTCAGAAATAGCAAAGACTGCACCCTGAAGCGGTGTTCAGGGCAATCGCAGTCTGTGAAAATCTAAGTCATCCCTTAATTGCAGGATATTCATTAAGCTCGCGCGCCTTTTTAAGGC